>NZ_JBSRDC010000078.1:0-24606 GCF_055145285.1 Salinivirga sp.
TAATAAACGAGCAACCCTCAGCGTCGCTTGGAGCGACACCGACGGTAGTTCTTTGGCACGAACGGATTGCAACCGAATCGCTGTTAGGCGATGAGCTCAGCGAAGCTAAATCCGCTCGATCGGGGATAGATAAAACAATTGTGCGTTTGTATAATTAAAGATCATCGGCACGGAAAGAAAATATTAACCTTCATTTTTTAATATAGAAACCCAAAAAGCCATAACGGAATTGCGTTTCCAATTGGATATTCAAGGTCATCTTTGACAAGGTAAGCATGATCTAAACCTTCTATTTGTTTTTTTCCTTTACTTTCTCCACCAACCTCAAAATAGTAATCCCCATCAACTATAAAATCTGCTTCTTTACCATCAAATATGTTGTGTTTTACCTTTAACTGATTTAAGAAAAATGTTTCCCGCACAGTTCCAATGTTTATTTGGCCGGTAGATAATGCGTATAATAGATTTGGATTTTCTAAGAAAATCTTTTCCGGCTTTTGCAACAGTGCAATACTATTTCCATACGGATATAACAGGTGAATAAGTTGTGCCTGATCTAAAAAATATATATAATTTAAAATGGTATTTCGATGTATTGAACTTCTTTCTGCGAGTTTTACAAGGTTTGGTTTAAACGGAACCTGATCTGAGATAATTTGTAATAACTGGAGCATTTTTTTTGAATTTCGCAAGTCAAACCCCTTTAACTCTGCCATATCAAATTCTACAATGAGCCTTACTATCTGTTTTAAACGCCTGTGAAAACCCGGTTTATCTTCAAAATAAAAAGGATAATAACCTGATTTTAAATAATCTGAAAAGTACTCATAGGGTTTAAAAGTATTCGGAAACAAGGTTCTTTTGTTTACCCGGGGATCGAGTAGTTTTTTTAGTGATATATACTCCACATCGATAATACCATTCATTTTTAAGTATTCACGATATGATAAACCGGGCAATTGCCACATCAAAACTCTGCGACTTAAATCAACCACTTGTTTAGAAATATCAATAATAGAGGAACCGGTAAAAACCAACTGTAAGCCTTTTAATTGATCATACACATTTTTAATTTCTCTTGACCAATTAGGATATTTATGTACTTCATCTAAAAACAAATACGCTCCGCCTTCTTTGTGAAATTTCCGTGCAGTGTCAATAAGCGTATTTGTGGTAAAATACATATCATCTAATGAAAAATATGCTGCTTTATGTGTTGGTAAAGACAGCTCTTTCAATTTCTGAAGCAGCATAGTTGTTTTCCCCGTTCCTCGTGCGCCTTTAATTCCAATAAGCCTGTCCGCCCAATTTATCTCGTGGTAAAGCGAACGTTTAAATTGTGTACTGGTATCATTTACTAAAACTTCTGATTGTTCTAAAAGTTGAATCATTGCATTGGTGTTTGTGCAAATATACAAATATTTTGCACATATGGATATGCAAAAACATATTATTAGAATTGATCTGATGACTTAAAGTTACCAGATCAACAGGAAAAAAGGAGAATAACGGAAGACCCGGTGCGTCTCCAGGACGCGCCGGGTCTAAGTCGCTGCAAAAAAACAGGCCACTTATAGCAGCCTCTTTTATAGCGTTTGTGATTTTTTCTGTACATCGCGCACTGATTGCAAATCAGCGCGATCGGGGAGGGATGATATTATACTTTGCCAGATTACCAGCCAGTTTGTTAAAGATAATTACGCCATTGCTCTTAGTAACTCCGATTTTAAAAAAGGTTCTCTGAACAAGCCCAGCAATATTAGGCCGAACAGGTTGTTTACTGCAGAAAAAAGTATCATTACCCGTAAAATCGGAACTGATAAACCTGAAGTGTTTGAAAAAGTCACCGATAAATTTTTTGAGATTATAAAGCATTAAAAAACCCGGACTTTGCCGGGCTTTTTTATCTTATCTTTGTATTAACTCTTTCTTTTTTGTGTCTGGTAAATTCCCAAAAGGAGTAATTCTACTTTTATGCATAAAGCCTTCAATACTTCTATCTGCATTTCTAACATGCCACCAATTACTATAATTATTAGGTGTAAACTGAAATATCTCATCAGACATAAATTTAGCCACAATAGGTGACCCTGAACTTTTACCGTCTCTCACATTTGTATAACCATCTGGGTCATTAATTACTCCAAATCGATATAAGTAAGTAGCTTCAACTCCTTCTGCCTTTTTTAATATTTCATTATAAAAGGAAGCTCCATTTGACAAATAAATATTTGTGATGTAAACTCGTTCATCAGCATACTTATTCAAATAAAAGTATACAATCAATTCTTCACTAAATTTAACATCAATAGCGATTGAACTTGGCAATCCTTCGTCATACAATTTTGAATTGAAAATTATGGAATCTAAAGACAACTGATTATTATCTGTAAATACATTTCTTATTTTCTTAATGTTTTCAAAAAATACAGAGGAATATTTACTCGGGTTTTGAATTCTTTCCGAAAATTCGCTTTCACATTCTGAACTTAAACATTCTTCAAAAAATAAGTATTCTTCAATTTCTAAAGTGTATTCCCCGAATAAATTATACGTTTCTTTCAGAGTTACGTTATCAGTATTGAGCAAAGTGTAGAACTGTTTTACCTTATTGTAATACAGTTCCTCCCTTGATTTTTCTTGACCATTTAGTACAATAGTATACCCTATGGTTAGGATAAATAATAGTAATCTATTCATGATTTATGGATATATTTGAATTAGAGGCAAGCCATAATCTACATTTAACCTCATAGTTTCGTTATTTTGAAGAAAAATAGTTATCATATTTGAGAACCTTTGTAAATCAGCCGCACCTCCTGTCAAACCAATACAACCCGCCGTACCAGGCAAACCTCCATCTGGTTGTATTCTCAGGTATCGCCTACCATGTTGTGGGTCTGGTGTAATATCAACACTAAATCCAACTCCATCTTTTACAAATCCTTCTTTATCTCTTACTCGCCAGTTAGAAAGAGACCAATCTCCTTGAGGGGTGGGCAATAATGTTCTTGAACCAGAACGAGCAGACCAGCCATCAACGGCAACTGAACCAAACATTGTGTTTCGATACCATGTCAAGGTTCCATCAACTCTTGTTCTACCTGGTGAACGAGTGCCAGTAAATTCTAAGTAGTCTGAACCCCACCAATTTCCCCCTTGCGATTGGGCCATTTGCTCA
The DNA here is from genome assembly GCF_055145285.1 of Salinivirga sp. Taxonomy (NCBI): domain Bacteria; kingdom Pseudomonadati; phylum Bacteroidota; class Bacteroidia; order Bacteroidales; family Salinivirgaceae; genus Salinivirga; species Salinivirga sp. The sequence goes on from NZ_JBSRDC010000078.1 coordinate 3,182, forward strand.
CCTTCATAAATCTGTTCTGCCAGGTATTGCTCACTTTGTGGAATTCCGGTATTCTCTGGTTCATACACAACCCCTACCACAGGCACACCATTCACATTAAAAGACCCTTCAATATTAAACCCTCCATTGAAATTCATTGTGGCGTCTCCAAAGAAATAAAAAAATGTAGACCAGTCACCATTTTTTGCTCGGAATGTTTCTAAGTCCCAATCCCACTCACCAGTTTCACGATCTCTGTTATCATGGGCTGTTTTAAGATATTTCCAGCCCAAATATACTGCCATTTGCCAAACTTCACCAGTTGGATCGTTATAAATCAGCGGATTATTATTCACATATGTATATCTGTTCAAAGCCTGAGAGCTTTGTGGATGGGATACATATGGGTCGGCATTTAAGAAACGTGCTAAGTATGGATCATATAGCCTACCTGTCATATTAATGATGTTCACTTCATCCCAGTGCTTCCCGCCACAGCGGGACAGGCTATGGCTGGTATAACCAAAATCAATTAATGTTGGTTCGGGGTTCATCGGCAAATGTTTTTCAAAGAAGGTGGTTTAAATGTAGCGAGTTTCGGGCAATGTTGCAAATCTTTCATCCGCTAAACCTTATGGAGCGGTTAAGTGGGGTACGTCTTCAACAAGTCAGGGCTTTTCTTAAATATATTTTTGCTATTGAAGTTTTGTACGGGCCGCGTGCTGGTTGTCTCGTCGCGAACGGATTACAAATCCGCTCGATCGGATAGTGGGAATCGAAACAGTTCGTTGAGTGGCATTGAGGGTGAGGTTATGGGGAATCGAAACGAACGGCCATTTCGATGCCCACAGTCCGACGCATTGGCAACTCAATGGCCTGCGGTACAATAAGGTTTTCTATATTGATCAGATGACTTAGAGTCATCAGATCAATAGCAGACAAGGCGGCACAAAAGACCCGGCGCGTCTTGGAGACGCACCGGGTCTGAGTCGCAAAAAAAAAAGAGGCCACTTTGCAGCAGCCTCTTTTGTATCTATGAGCACGGATTACAAATCCGCGCTATCGTTGCAAATTATGCTTATTCTTTCACGAAACGTGTGGTATACACTTCATTTCCACTTACAACACGCAAGATATATAAACCTTCGTTCAGGTCGGCTACATCTACACGGTTTTGGTTTATTACTTGCTCCATTACAATTTGTCCGTTCATATTATATATCTCAACGGTTGAAGCATTGTTGATACCTTTAATGAAGACTTCATTTCCGGCGGGGTTCGGATAAATATTTACATTTTTAGTGGAATTATAAATAATTCCTACTCCTGCATCAACTGTAATATTATCAACTTCCCATGTGGCAGCTTCGCTGGTTGACGACATATATTTGAATGCAATATATACACTACTTTCTCCGATATAATCGGCAAGGTCTACAGCATCGACAGTAACAAAATCCCAGTCTACACCAACTGCGCGATCTGTAACATTCAGTTCTGTCCAGTTAGCAGTTGTTGGGTCGCCGCCTCCGCTATAATCAGTAGAGATCATTACTTTTTGCATAGCGCTCACATTGGCTGAATCACCATATTTAATGGCTTCATCAAACACTAATGTTGGTTCGGGCGCTGAAGAAAGATCCAGGGCTGGTGTAATTAACCAATCTTCATTTTCATAAGCATCAGGGAAAACAAAACCTGATATTTTGGCATAACCATAACTATCGTGGTTCCAGGTTTGATCTCCAACAGCACTTACAGCTTCCATTACACTTAGGTCATAATAGAATGGCTCATAGAATGGTAATGTGCCAGTATAAGGATCAAATGCCCAATAAGCAAGATCATCTGAAGACGTTTCGTTGGCATCATTGTCAGTAGCCACAATTTTGTAGAAAATCATGGTACCATCTTCCTGTGCAGGAATATCAGAATCGGCTACATAAGTGTCGCCTGAAGAAACTGACATGTTAATAGTGTTTCCGTAGAATACATCAGTTCCCCAGTGAAGTGTAGCAGCATCAATTGTTCCGTCACCATCGGTAATGGTTGCGCTTACTGAAACGGCATCTGAAGAGGTTGGTTGCTCTGGTGTAAGTGTAATGTTTTCAATTACTGGAGCAACAAGTGCCTGACCTTCTTCAATTAAAATGTTGTCAACTTCCCATGTAGCACCGTATGAATCAGATGATTGGTATTTGAATGCAACGTAAACTGCAGCTTCTCCTGCATAAGGTGTAAGATCTATTTCGTTTACAGTTACAAAATCCCAGTTGTTGCCAGCTGAACGGCCACTTACAGAAACTTCTGTCCATGTGGCTGATGATGGATCACCTGTGCCGGCATAATCAGTTGAAACCATTACTTCTTGTTCGTCATTAATGACGTTGGCGTAATTAATGGCTTCATCAAAGACCATTTTTGCAGCTGAAACGGCTGACATGTCAATGGCTGGTGTAATCATCCAATCTTCATTGGCGAAATTACCACCATCATAACCGGTAACTTTTGCTCCGGGTTCCGGGTTACCATAGGCAGCAACTTCCCAAACCTGGTCACCTGTCACACTGTAAGTGACAAGATCTCCAAATGTACCATCGGTGAAGTCGTTTGAATACGGAAGTGTTACTACAACTGGATCAACAACGTCATACATCATTTCAGCAGTAGCTGTTTCTTGCATGTCATTATCAATGGCTACAACCTGATAATAAACAGTTGTGCCATCAGCCTGAGCTGGAATATCAGTATCTGTTACATAAGTGGCGCCAGAACTTAAAGTCATGTTAATGGTGTCTTCTAATGTTCCGGCAGCTGTTCCCCAAACGAGGGCTACTGAATCAACTGTTCCGTCAGCATCGGTTACATCTGCCATTACAGAAACTGCATCGCTTGATGTAGGTGCATCTGGTGTAATTACTACATTGCTTATAGAAGGAGCAGGCATGGCAATACCTTCTTCTACAACAAGGCTGTCTATTTCCCATGTGGCAGCTTCAGAAGTGGTAGAAGTATATTTGAAACCAACGTGTACTGAGGCTTCACCTGCATAAGCTGAAAGACTAATTTGATCTACAGTTACGAAATCCCAGGCACTACCACTGGCACGACCTGTAACGGTTATTTCTGTCCATGTGGCTGCAGAAGGATCTCCTACGCCAGCATAGTCAGCAGAAACAAATACTTTGTGATTAGTATTTACATCAACGTTTGCATAGTTAATGGCTTCGTCAAACTGCATTTTGATGTCAGTAAGTGCTGAGAAATCAAAAGCTGGTGAAATTAACCAGTCTTCATTTTCTTGTGCACCACCACTGTATCCACTCATTTTTGCAAATGTATCACCACTGTTTACATCCTGGAACCAGGCCTGGTCACCCACTACACTGTATGTGTACATGTCGCCCAGGTCAGTATCAAATACATTTACATAAGGCAATGTGGCTGAAGTTGGGTCAAACACTTCATACATCATTTCTGGAGAAGAAACAATATTACCATCATTATCTTCAGTTACAACTTCGTAATATACTGTTGTGCCATCTGCCATAGCAGGGATATCGGTATCAGTTACATAAGTTGGAGCTGTTGATACAGTCATATTGATGCTTTGATCTAATGTGCCTGAAGTGGTACCATAGTTTAATGTAACAGAAGCAATTGTTCCGTCAGCATCGGTTACATCAGCAGCTACAGAAACTGCATCGCCTGATGTGGGTGCATCCGGAGTAGCAACAATGTTTTCAACTACTGGAGGTTCTCCTACCGGCGCAACCTCAACCGAGATGTTATCAACTTTCCAGTTACGGTAATTTCCTGCACTGTAATGGTATTTGAATGCAATATAAACAGAGGCAGCATTAATGGTTGAGAGGTCAACATCACCTGAACCGGTCCATGTTTGACTCGTTCCGGGTTGTGTATATGTTAACTCTGTCCAGGTTGCTGTAGAAGGATCTCCCATACCTGAATAGTCTGTAGAGTACATAAGTTTCAGGTAGTTGTCTATATCATCAGTTCCGTAGTTGTACCATGTGTCGAAATTAATTATTTCATTCGCTTTTACACTCAGGTCCATTCCGGGTAAAATCATCCAGTCTTCTTCAAGATCTCCGGAGTTGTAACCATTGATAGCTGCAGCCTGATCGCCACCGTCGTGATACCACTCTTTAGTAGCTCCTGAAACACTGTAAGTGTACATAGCTCCAAGATCAGTATCAAATGTTTCGCTATATGGAATGCTGGCTGTTGGACGGCTTACATCAACAACTCCACTGTTGGAACTCCATGCGCCACCATCACCACCATAATAATAGTCGCCACCGTTGTATTGGAAACGTGAAGCATAGTAAACAGTTCCTAAAGGTACTTCACTACCAATGTTAGCCATAAACTCATCATTATTTCCATCATCCACGTTGTATGAAGCTGCTACCCAATTGGTCCATGTGCTGGGGTCAGTATTTTCTGTACTATAACCAATCCAGGCTTCAATTCCGGCTCCTGGATTGTTAGCATCAGCATCTGTAACACCTGCTTTGTATACCTGTGCGTAAACATCGTAAGTATCACCTTGTGTGATAGTTCCTGTTAATGGGGACTGTAGATTCACCCAACCAAGGGTTCCGTCAAGTGTGGTTGCACTTGTCGAAGGTACTGTACCATCTAATTTGAAATCGATATCGGTACCTGAGTTGGTGTATGGATAAATTTCAAAGTTGTATGTGGTAGCGCCTTCCAGGTTACTGAAAGTGTAAGTGCCCACTCCACTTGCTACGTTAATGGCACCGGCACCGTCGCTAAGGTCAGTGTCGTCTGCTTCTTCTGTGCCGTCTGCCGGAGCTGTAATAGCACCTGTGTTGGCTTTAATCAGAAATGCATCAGCTGGATCTGTGCCATCATTGTCAGTCCATGTAAGGGTTACGTTAGCAGCGTCATCAGCAGTTGCTGTAAAGTCTGCCACGTGATTTGTGGGCTCAGGGTCTATAGTGCCTCCGCCATACTCGTGAAATCCAAGGTATTCTGGGGTAGTTGCTCCAGCATTTGCCACCTCAGTAAGGGTATATTCTACCCATTCTCCTGTTCCATCTAGTACACTTTGAGAGGTGTTTCCAGTAGTTACAGAGCTTTTTCTTACAAAAGATGTTTCTCCTCCCCAATTACCACTGGCAATTGAGCCATAAATGCAGTCTATAACATCTGCCCAATCGGCTGAACCATTTAAAAGAGCAACAGGATCATCACCATTAAAATAAGTTGCTGTGGTAGTTCCAGTTGCATTAGTAACAGCATATGCAGGATCAACAGCAGAAGCATTCATATAAACCTGTGTTTCTCCAGCAGCGATAGCTCCAGATAATTGACTATAATTTGTTGCCGTACCTGTTGGAGCATCTGTACCAGACCATCTTCCTAAGTAATAAGTACTTAAATCAACAGAAGAAGCACCAAGATTGGTAATCTCAATGTACTTATTGTTTGAACTACCCTCATAGTACTGGGTAATAATGACTTGACCCGACACACTCAGAGCCGGCCAAATAAAGGCTGCCAAAAGCATGAGGGTTTTCATAGTAGTTGTTAGTTTTCTCATAATAATTAGATTTAGTTCTACATTTAATTTTATTGTTTTTGGTACTAATTAGAGCCATTTATCTTATCCAAATATTAATTCGGGATTAATTAAATGGCAATTCTTATCTGCGTTTTAAATTTATAAATTGATATTCCGTGTTGGTCTTTTCGTCGGTCAACAAATTACTTTCGTAAAAAGTTTGCCACGATTTAGGGTTGAAAAAGTCTAAATAGGTATCGCAGTCAAAGCGTTCTTTGACACGGGTTAAATACAGTTTTTGGGCTTTAGTGTAAAACAACCGGTATATTTCAGCTCCGCCAATAATGAATATGGTTTCATCTTTTGACACATGTTGTTTTAATTCATCCGGCGTGTGAATTATTGTTGCTCCTTCTGCTTCAAAGCTTTTATTCCTGGTAATGACGATGTTTTTACGGTTGGGCAAAGGTTTTTTTGGTAGCGATTCCCATGTTTTGCGACCCATCACAATGGTGTGACCCGAGGTGAGTTCTTTGAACCTTTTCAGGTCGGCTGAGATGTGCCAGGGCATGGCATTGTCTTTACCGATTCCATTGCCCAAATCGGCTGCCACAATTATTGCAATTTCTGGTTTATGCTGCTTCATACAGAAACTTTTCCTTTAATATGTGGGTGCGCCTGATAATCGACAAGTTCAAAGTCATCAATAGTAAAATCAAATATATTTTTAATTTCCGGATTAATTTTCATTGTGGGTAATGCGTATGGCTTTCGTTGTAATTGTGTTTTAACCTGTTCAATATGGTTCAGGTAAATATGTGCATCGCCAAAAGTGTGTACAAAGTCTCCGGGTTCATACCCGGTTACCTGTGCTACCATGCGTGTAAGCAGGGCATATGATGCAATATTGAACGGCACCCCGAGAAACAGATCAGCACTGCGTTGGTAAAGTTGGCAACTCAATTTGCCATTGGCCACATAAAACTGAAATAGTATATGGCATGGCGGCAGCGCCATTTGGTCTATTTGCCCCACGTTCCATGCTGATACGAGGTGGCGGCGCGAATCTGGATTTTTTTTCAGGTTTTCTATCAACTGCGAAATTTGATCGATATGTTTACCGTCCGGCGTGGGCCATGAGCGCCACTGATAACCGTATATGGGCCCAAGGTTTCCGGCTTCATCGGCCCATTCGTTCCAGATTTTTACATTGTTTTCTTTCAGGTATGCAATATTGGTCGACCCTTGCAGGAACCACAGCAATTCGTGAATAATGGACCGCAGGTGAAGTTTTTTTGTTGTAACGGCCGGAAAGCCTTCAGCAAGGTCCACCCTGAACTGGTGCCCAAAAACTGACAAGGTTCCGGTGCCGGTGCGATCAGCTTTTTCAACGCCGTTGTCGAGTACATGCTGTAATAAATTCAAGTAAGGTTGCATACCATCAATTTTTAAGGAAACGGGCATCTAAGTTAATAAAAACATTGATATAAAAAAAGTGGTTTTAGTAAAGATGCATTTTTGATTTGGGCTGTTTTTTACTTTTTTTTCCGGATGAGCAGCTTACCGGGTACGTTAGTTTCCTGAATTTCCAATAGTTCCGTGTTAGCATTCAGCAATTTAATGGTAACGCGTCTGTTATACTTGCGGCCTTCGGGGGCATCTTTACCGTTTAGTTTATTGCGGGCAATTGGTGCTTTTTCGCCCATGCTGGCAGTTGTAATGCGCGCTGAACTAATGTTTTTATCATTCAGGTAGTTTTTCACGTAGTGGGCCCTTTTTAAACCGAGCTTTTGGTTGTACTGTTCCGGACCTCTGGCGTCGGTATGGCCGGTGAGTTTGATATTAACTTTTGTGTTTTCCTGAAGAAAGTTTACCAACTCGCTGTATTCACTCATGTCTGCTTCGAAACTGTCGAAAGGCATGAAAATATTCCGGGATATCTTCCACACAGTTTCCAATTCGATATCCTCCATGGTTACTTCATTGGTAATTTGTGGGTTTTTTTTTTCTTCAGCCTCTTTTATGGTAATTGATCGTTCAATGCTTTTATATCCATCGGCTTCGATGAGGAGTTCCAGTTTGGTGCCTTCTTCGGCAGCAAGCACAAATTTCCCGGTGCGGGAGTTGGGTGTGTAAGTGCCGAACATTTCTCCTGTGTGTTCATCAAAAGCTGTAATTTCGGCACCTTTAATAACTTCCCCGTCTTTGTTTTTGGCATATCCAACATACACCATGAGTTTTGTGTGATCTTCTCCGGGCATTTTAATCATGAACAGGTCTGTTTCGCCCAGGCTCTTTTCATTGTATGAGGCGTAATAGCCTCTTTTACCATCGGCCGAAACGCTGAAACAAACATCATCGGTTGTACTGTTAATGGGATAACCTATGTTTTGCACATTGCCCCAATCGTTGGTGTTTTGTCTAAAAGCCACAAAAATATCCAGTCCACCCATTGAGCCATGCCCGGCAGAGCTGAAGTACAATCTTTTGTTGTCGGGGTGCATAAACGGGCTGTCTTCGTCAAGCGATGAGTTAATGGTCGGGCCAAGGTTTTCTGCGGCGCCCCATATTCCGTTGGGTAGCTTGCGTGTTACATAAATATCGAGACCGCCATAGCCGCCGGGACGGCTGCTGGCGAAGAAAAACTCTGTCATGTCGGGCGAGAAACAGCCATGTGTTTCCAGTTCGGGCGAGTTGATGGGATCGGGCATAATGTCGGGTTCGCTCCAGGCGTTACCATCCCACTGGCTTTCATATAGCTCGCCATTTCCATTGTCGTTGATATAAATGATGAGGGTATTTCCGTCAAACGACAGGCTTGTGCTTGCTTCGTGGTTGGGTGTGTTTACATTCGACATTTTTTTGGGTTCCGACCAGTTGTCATTTTCGTTTTTATAGGTGATGTAAAGATCGTCGGAGTGGTTTATGTCTGTAACCTCATTGCTTTTTCGGTTACTGGTAAAAATCATGGTTTGCTCGTCACCTGAAATTACCGGCGCATACTCGATGGCCGGGGTATTAATACCTTCGCGAAATTGTTGAATTTCAACATCAATCGGGTTGCTTACAATTTTTTTGGCATTTTGATTTAATTTTATCAGGCGGTCCAGTTCCTGCAGGTATTCTTCATTGGCCATATCTGCAACAGAAGCTCTGAACTTTTTGTAAAGACTATCGGCTTTATCGAAATTGTGATTGTGGTACCAGGCCCTTGCAAGGAAAACAGGCGTTTCCAACGGGGCCGATGTTTCTTCGGGGTTTTCAGGGTCGTATTGAGCTGTTGTACTTGCTGCTGCTTTTTTCAGGTGAGGAATAGCTTGTTTTTTTTGATAGCTGCTCTGCAAATAACAAAATCCAAGCTTGAAATGGATGTTGGCGTTTTCTGGTTGTTCCTCCAACAGGGGTTTTAGTATTTCTACGGCTTTCGAGAAATTCTGTTCCTGAATAAATGACTCGGCTGTAACGAATTGACGTTCAAAGCTTACGTCTTGTCCACAAAGTGATAGGCTTAAAAGTGTGAAAATAATAAGTGAAGTTGTTTTGTAGATTTGCATGATGTTGACTTTAAATTCCAAATTTAAGCACATTATTGGTTTATTGATTTTTTAGAACCCACAGTTTTGTTAATAATATTTTAACAGATACCATTTATTTTTCAATAATAAATGATTATTTAAAAGTTACGTTTCATTAAATTTGTCCATATTTAGGCAGGTAATTGAATTATTTTTGAAATAGCAAATCATAACAAAATCATATTGAAATGAAGCATTTAATTATTTTATTCGCAAGCTTGTTGCCTCTGGTAGTGCAGGCGCAAACAGTTCCCATTTACGATATTCAGGGACAAAGTTCGGCATCACCTTACGATGGTTACGAGTTAACCACTAAGGGAATCGTTACAGCTACCTATTCGGGTAGTTATTTTATACAGGATGGCGATAGTGCCTGGTGCGGGTTGTATATTTACGACAATACCAATACCCCTCAACCCGGCGATTCTGTGCAACTAACCGGTACCATACAGGAATATTACAACCTGACCGAGTTGTCAAATATTACCGCATATCAGGTAATCAATACGGGTAATCCTGTGCCGGAGCCTTTATTGATAGCTTCAGGAGATGCTACCGAAGCTTATGAAGGTGTTTTTGTAAGAGTGGAAGATGCTTTGTGCACAAATCCGGATATGGGTTATGGCGAATGGGAGCTGAATGATGGTTCCGGACCTGTAACCGTGAGCGATATGGGTTATTCTTATTCACCTACCGAAGGGATGGAATACAATGTACAAGGTCCGCTGAACTATTCATACAGTTTGTATAAAATTGAGCCACGTAATGAAAATGATGTAGAAATCAGCGAGGCACTATTCATTACAGATGGGTTGACTATTAGCAATATACAGGAGACAAGTATTACATTCTCGTGGACTACCAATGTAGCCTCAAACACTGTTGTTGCTTATGGTGAAACAGACAGCCTGGAAGTTGATACTATTGTGTTAAATGAAAGCGTTACGGAACACACTTATACGCTGGAGGGTCTTACTGCTAATACTATTTACCACGTAAAACCATATTCAATTGCAGGTGAAGATACCACGTTTTCTTCTATACATTTGGCTGCCACTAAATCAACATCTTCGGGGGCTATGAAAGTGTATTTCAATCACAGCGTTGATACCACTGAGGCCTGGCAAGAAGAGGCCGTTGCCATACCGAATGCCTTTACCGATACCATCATCAGCTATATTGATAAAGCGCAGCAAACATTGGATATTACCATGTACGACCTTGTCGATACTACCGAAGGCGAAGTAATTCGCATCATCAATGCTATTAATGATGCTTATGAACGCGGAGTTACGGTTCGTTATATTACCGATGATACTCCGGAGAATCCGCTGTTGGATAGTTTGAATTCGGATATTCCTTTGCTGAGGGGAAATGCCGAAGCCATTATGCATGATAAATTCATTGTTATTGATGTGCAAAGCATTGACAACAGTTGGGTTATGACCGGGTCTACCAACCACACCATTGCTAATCTGAATAAAGATTACAACAACATTATCTGCATACAGGATCATCAGTTGGCTAAGGGATACCTGATGGAGTTTAACGAAATGTGGGGCAGCGAAGGAGCCACACCCAATGAGGCTGAAGCACTTTTTGGAGCCAATAAAACAGACAATACCCCGCATCATTACAATATTGGAGGTGTTTATGTAGAAAGTTATTTTTCGCCATCTGACGGCACAACATCAGAAATTGCTGAAATAATTGATGCTGCCCAAAGCAGTGTGGAATTTGGTGTATTGGTTTTTACGGAAGATGTGCTGGGTACAGCCATTAAAAATGCACACGACCGCGGTCTGGATGTACGTGGTATAATTGATTATACAGGCTTTTCAGGCGATGAATACAGTTATTTATCTTCGGAGGGCGTGAATGTGTTGGCTTATGAAAATGCAGACGGTTCGGAATGGCCCGAAGGTGCAACTTTTCACCATAAATATGCCGTTATAGATCAGGCCACAGAAAATGCCGTGCTTGTTACCGGGTCGCATAACTGGTCGGCTTCTGCCGGAAGCATCAATGATGAGAATACGCTGATTATTCACGACCGAAATATGGCTAACCTTTACCACCAGGAGTTTTCAAAACGCTTTCAGGAGCTGGAGGACTTGTTAAGCATTGATGATATAGCTGATAACGGCATGTTCCGGTTATATCCCAACCCATCTGAAACCGTTCTTCATGTAGATTTGCCCCATTCGAAAAATGCTGCATACCGCATTGTAAATATGCAAGGGCGGGTGGTAATGAATGGCCAAATAGATGCCGATGAGTCTGCTATTACACATAATTTGTCGTCAGGACTATACATTTTGACTATTCAAAGCGAAAGTAAAACAGCACAAGCTAAGTTTATTGTGCGCTAAATTTGCAGCAATTGACGGTTTTTTTAGTTACCAGCTGAGTGCGTTTTCATTGTTTATGGCAAAACAAAACTAATGAAAGCTTATATTAGAAACTCAGCTGGTGACTAAGTAAAAGGTTTATAAGGGTTTCGTTTTGTACGGAACCCTTGTTTTTGTATAAACAGTTTTACGCGGTCGAAAGCCGGCTTAAAGATTCAAAAGGATTCTGATTTCTGCGGGATCCTTTTTTTTCGGCAAGTCATCGGGTGAATTGATCCTTGCCTGTTGATTGATACAAGCCTTTACGAAAATTATAAAATTACTCACCCGATGACTGTCAGATCTCAGCAGTCGCGGCTACCAATCGGAGGCCGACCCGGAGTCGGTCTCCGATTCATGTCCCAGCTACCTTTTCTTTTGGTGTTCATCTTTCTATAATTTCCAGGAGGTCGGACAGGGTTTTGCCCCGGAAAAAGTTCGGGGATTGTATATCGTCATGCACATCTTCGTACACCCAGGTAGTATGATAGGGCACATGCATGGCATAGCCACCCAGTTCCAGCACTGGCAGCACGTCAGATTTAATGGAATTGCCGGTCATAAAGAAATTTTGTGCAGATATATTGAGCCGGGCAAGCATGGTTTGATAATCTGTGATTTGCTTGTCGGGCATAATTTCGATGTGATGGAAATATTTGGCCAATCCGGATTTTCTTAATTTTCGTTGCTGATCGAGCAGGTCGCCTTTGGTGGCCACAACCAGTTCATGTGTTTCTGTAAGTTTTCCGAGGGTTTCTTCTACTTCGTGCAGCAGTTTCACAGGTTTGGCCAGCATAGCTTTTCCCAATTCAAGTATTTCATGGGTAATATGGCCGGGGAGTTCTTGTTTTGTAATGTTAAGGGCTGTTTCTGTCATAGAAAGCACAAAACTTTTTATGCCATAACCATATCGCTCCAGGTTCTGCATTTCAGTGTCAAAAAGTGTTTTTTCAATAACCGATTTGGGCGCGAAATCGGTCAGCAGGTTGTAAAATTCAGCTTCGGCCTCCCTGAAAAATGTTTCGTTGTTCCAAAGGGTATCGTCGGCGTCAAAACCAAGGATTTTAATGTGTTCTAACTGCATATTTTGGTGCTATTGTTTAGTGAATGCGGACATGGCATCTTTCATGCCAATTATATTCAGCATATTTTGCACATCTTCAGAAAAGTTAATATCGTAGTCAACCGAAAGTTTTTGTATCCTGGCTTCATTGTCGAATGCGATTAACAGTTGAATAAATGCGATATTTATTTCTTTGATTTCGTAAGATGTAATGCTGATTTTTTGTTTTGAATGGAGTGCTGTGTCAAGGATTTTTTTTAGTTCACCTGCATTTTGGACCGGGTAACGTTCGCCAAGTTTTATTTTATCGGCTTGTGGTTTTGGGGTTACTGCTTTATTCTGAGTTTTATTGTCAGCCTGTTTGTTAGGCTGTGATGCAGTTTCTTTTCCGGTATCTATTGAGTTGATGACGTTTTTAACGCCTTTTTTAAAACTTTTTTTTGCCATAGTTAAGCCAGATTTTTTTGTAAGATTTCACGTGTAAGTGCTGCATAATCAAGGGCCCCGGCACTGTCCTTTTTATACCGGTAAATGTCCATTTGTTCTACAGGGGCTTCTGCGAGAGCAATGTTATTTCTGATGACGGTATCAAAAACCTTTGCACCAAAGGCCTCACCCACTGTTTCTTTGATGTCACGGTTAAGCACTTTGCGATTGTCATATTGTGTTAGGAATAAACCACCGAGCGTTATCTTGTTGTTGAGCCGTTTACGGACAATATCGATGGTTTCCATTATTTTTTTCAGGCCGTGCACTGCGAGATATTCCGATTGCACGGGTATAAAAACTTCGTCGGCAGCAGCCAGTGCGTTCATGGTAAGCAAGCCCAGCGATGGCGGACAATCAATCAGAATAACGTCATATGGTTTTTTGACCTGGTCAATTATTTCTTTGAGCAACAGCTCTCTGGCCGGTACAGCAGCCAGCTCCAGTTCTGCGCCCGATAAGTCGAGTATGGCCGGTATAGCATGAAGGTTTTTGCTGATTTCAAATGGCTCCGGTATGTATGATCCTTTAAGGCCACCGTAGATATTATTTTCCAGCTTTTCTTCCAGGCCAAGCGATTGCGATAGATTCGATTGCGGGTCGAGGTCAATGAGCAGGGTTTTTTGTTTTCTTCGGCTAAAACCAACGCCAAGGTTGATTACCGAAGTGGTTTTGCCAACTCCTCCTTTGTGATTACAGAACGCATAAATTTTTGCCATACCAATTTCATTTGCGGGTATGCTGCAAATTACAAATTTTAAGTGAGAAAAAAACAGGTGTTTTTATGCGATTGTGCAGGATTGTTATTTTTCGAGGTTTTTCAGAAAATCATTCATTTTGCTCTGAATGGTATATATTTCCTGCATTTTTGATTCCAGCGAATTATTGAACTCTGCGATTTGTTTCCGAAGTTCAGCCACCTGTAGGTCGACAATCGAAAATTTCTTTTCGTCTTTGTTCATTTTCGATTCTTCGATTTTTGATTTTATGAAATCCATAAAATCATACAGGTAATTTTCGACGCCTACTTTTACATCGATTTTGTTCTCAAAATCGTCGTGTGTGATAAACTTGACGTCAAAACGCACTTCTTTTTCATTGATGTTCGATACAAGGTCGTTGAAATACCCCAGGTATTCTTGAAAAGGGGCCTGTAGGCTCTCTGGCATATTGAAAACCTGAAGCATTACCTTTGCTGCATCCAGTTTCTTTTTTTCGGTGGTGAGGTAATGCATGGTAGCATATAAACCTCGTTTTATAACTTTTTGTGGTGGATACTCAAAGGGGTTTTCTTCCAGGTATAATTCTTTCAGGCTTAAAAGGTCAATGAACTCAATGGGTAAGGTTTTTAGCTTACTGTAGCTGGCGTCGAGTGATTTAAGGTTTGACAGGAAGCCTATTTCTCTGGGGAATGTTGTAAAGTCGTTATGACTGATATCAAACAAAGCCAGTGATTTAAGGTGCCCGATGGTAGCCGGCAGGTCTTTAATTTGATTTTTGAGTAAGAGTAATGTTTTTAGATTTACCAGTTTGCCGATTTCTACAGGTACTTTTTTTATGTAGTTGTAACTTAAGTCAAGATGTTCCAGTTGAGTGAGTTCGCCTATCTCTGAGGGAATTCCCTCCAGATCCCGGTTAGATAAATCAAGGCTTTTAGAGTTTTTTTCTTTGGCTTTTTTGATAAAAAATACGAGCTCTTCCCTGTCCATAGGTATGGTTTTATTTATCCAAAAATACTAATAATTTGTTAAAATATACATCTAAAGCTTTAATTTACGTTAAGCACATATTTTAACTACGCGTAAAGACCATCTCTTTTGACGAAGATAGGTTTTCGGCATACATGTAGCCTTCTTCTGTGAAGTTTTTCAACTCCTCCGGTTCGGTTATCCTGTTGCGGATGATGTAGGCCGACATTAATCCCCGGGCTTTTTTCGCGTAAATACTGATGACTTTGTAAGTATCGTTCTTTAGTTCTTTAAATACGGGC
Organism: Salinivirga sp.; assembly: GCF_055145285.1. Taxonomy (NCBI): domain Bacteria; kingdom Pseudomonadati; phylum Bacteroidota; class Bacteroidia; order Bacteroidales; family Salinivirgaceae; genus Salinivirga; species Salinivirga sp. The sequence continues at coordinate 18,219 of NZ_JBSRDC010000078.1, forward strand.
GTAATTACTTTGAGTTTCAAAGCATCTGTTTTTACGGCTTTAAAATATTCATTTGAAGCCAGGTTGACTAATGTGTCGGTTCTGTTTTGTTGGGCGTGTTTATTGAGTGTTTGCGCTATTTGGTCGTCCCAGAATTTGTAAAGGTTTTTGCCTTTTGCGTTTATGAGTTTAGTCCCCATTTCGAGGCGGTAGGGTTGTATAAGATCTAATGGGCGTAAAACACCGTAAAGGCCGGAAAGAATCCGCAAACTATCCTGTGCAAATTCGAGGTCTTTTTCGTTAAATTGTTCAATGTTCAGTCCATTATAAACCTCGCCGCGAAAGGCATAAATGCTTTGCCTGGCATTTTTAAGGCTGTGTTTTTCCTCCCAGTTTTGGTGCCTGATGGTATTGAGTTCGGCAAGATTGCTACTAACCTTCATCAGTTTGGCGAGCTCGCTCTGCGATAAATCTTTAAGTTGATTCATCAACTGAGTTGCTTTGTCTTTCAATAATGGTTGGGTAGCCTTTTTTACGGGAGGGTCATGTTCAAAATCCAACGTTTTGGCAGGTGATAATATAAATAGCATTTTTATTTGCTATACATTTGAACGGACGAATTGTTCTATAATTCTTGGGTAATACTGATGCTCAAGCTCATGTACTTTTGAGGCAATTAATTCCGGGGTGTCTTCCCGGTCAATGGGTGTTGTGGCCTGGAAAAGTATTTTACCCTCGTCGTATTTTTCATTTACCAGATGAATGCTGATACCGGTTTCTGATTCTCCGTTTTCCCATACTTTTTGATATACTTTGTCTCCGTACATTCCTTTGCCCCCATAGTCGGGCAGTAGGGCGGGGTGGATATTGATAATACGGTTTTTATAATTGTTGAGAATGTGGGGAGGGATTAACCATAAAAAACCGGCAAGCACAATATAATCGGCTTTTTGTTCCAGTAAGAGATTCATAACCTTGTTTGTTTTGTACAAATCGTTCCTGTTAAATGTAAATGCAGGAATGTAATGGTTTCGGGCTCTTGTGAGGACGTAGGCATCAGTATTGTTGGAGAATATGCTGGCCACACAAATATCTTCGCTGTTCTCGAAGTATTTAATAATGGCTTCGGTGTTTGTTCCCGAACCACTTGCAAATATGGCAAGTCGTTTTTTAGGGTTGTTGCAGTTCATATCAGCGGTTTTAAAAGAGTTCTTCGTTTTGATTTTGGTATCCTTCATCAACTTTTAAAGCAGGGAGTTTTGATGCTGCTACAGCCAGCTCATCGGCTCTGTTATTGAGTTCATTATTGGCGTGTCCTTTTACCCAATGAAATTTTATATCGGGTATTTGTTTATAAATGACCAGAAAACGCCGCCATAGGTCGGGATTTTTTATTTTTTTAAATTGTTTGCGTTCCCAGTTATGAATCCAGCCCTGTTCCACGGCATCGGCTACATATTTGCTGTCTGTATAAATTCTTACGGGCATTTGTTTGGTTTTTAATTGCTCCAGGGCTACAATTACAGCCAGCAATTCCATCCGGTTGTTGGTGGTTTTTTGATACCCCTCGGCCATGGTTTTCTCGTGCTTTTTATACTGCATCACAATACCGTATCCTCCGGGTCCGGGGTTTCCTCGTGCTGCCCCATCCGTATGAATTGTAATAGCTTCTCCCATGAGTGCAAAAGTAAGTAAAATGTTGCATTGAAATACCAATTAAGGGCAACTTTGCTTTTGGAAATTGTGAAATCTAAAAATTAGTGGTTTTATTTGAAGCATTGCCAGCAGAGCCTAACTAATCGCTAATTTTCACTATTTTTGCAGCAAATTTTCGTCTTATGAGCACATTTTTATTCGATAAAACGGTTTTTGGCCCGGTAAAAAGCAGACGCCTGGGCGTTTCGCTGGGTATAAACCTATTACCAACTAATTCTAAGGTTTGTACATTTGATTGTATTTATTGCGAATGCGGATGGACAGATAAAGGCACCAATGTGGGTGTGCTTCCTACCCGCGAAGATGTAATCAGCAAGCTTGAAGGCGTTTTAACTGAGCGAAACCAGAAAAACTTACCTATCGATGCCATCACATTTGCCGGCAACGGTGAGCCCACCATGCATCCGGCATTTGTAGAGATAGTAGAAGATACCATTAAAATAAGAAAAAAGCTTTTTCCCAAAGCCCGTATTTCCATTTTGAGTAATGCTACATTGGTGCATAAGCCCCGCATTTTTCATGTGCTTCAAAAAGTAGATGATAACATACTTAAGCTCGACAGTGGAATTGAAGAAACCATCAAGAAAATTAATTGTCCGCTGGGTAACTTTAACCTTAATAAGCTCATCGAAAGCTTAAAACAGTTTGAGGGAGACCTCACCATCCAAAGTATGTTTATTAGAGGAGAATATGAAGGCTATAAGGTAGACAATACGACTGATCAGGAGATAGAAGCCTGGCTGGCAGCGCTGAAAGAGATTGCACCCAAACGGGTCATGGTTTACACCATTGCTCGTGATACCGCAGCTGAGGGCATTGAAGCTGTAGGGGAAAACGAATTGGAACAAATTGCCGAAAAAGCGCGTTCTCTCGGTATAGAAGTGCTTGTTTCACATTAAACTTTATTGTTATGAATGTTTTATTGGAATTTGCCATGTTCCCAACCGATAAAGGTGTCAGCGTGAGCGAATATGTGAGTCAGATTATTGATATGGTGCGTAGCACCGGTTATCCTTATAAACTCAGTGCAATGGGAACCATTGTGGAAACGCCTGATATGGAAGAGGCAACAGCTATTTTGAATAAAGCACAGCAGATTCTGGAGCCGCATTCTGAGCGAATTTACTGCACGGCTAAGTTCGATATTAAAAAAAGCGAAATGGGCCGCCTTGAGGGTAAAATAGCTTCTGTGGAATCGAAAATCGGAAAAGTTAATCATTGATGGTAAGAACTTTTTATCTGCTCATTTTTTTGTTGACCATTCACAGCGGTTATGGCCAGTGTGGAGTAGAGCAAAAAGTTTTTCGTGCCGGTGAAAAGTTGACCTACAAGGCTTATTTTAACTGGAATTTTATTTGGTTAGAAGCGGCTAATGTAGAATTCACAGTAAAACAACCAGCGAATAAGCGGGTTTATAATCTGACGTCAACAGGAATCAGCCTGCCAAAATATGATTGGTTGTACAAGGTTCGCGATACTTTTCGTTCGCAAATCGATATGGAAACCATGCTGCCGTACTATTATCATCGCAATACCCGTGAGGGAAGTTACAGGGTGAATAATAAATACCGGTTCAATTATAAAGATAGTCTGGTTTATACCAACACGAACAATTCTGAATTTGGCTCGGCTATTGATACCATCGCTTTTCCTAATTGTACTTTTGATGTGCTTTCAGCAATATATTACACACGAAGCCTCAACTTTGAAAACAAGGAGCCAGGACAAAAAATTCCCATTACTTTTTTTATCGGTAATGAGTTGTTGGATTTGTACATCCGTTATCTTGGGAAGGAAACCATTACCACCCGCACCGGAGATATTTATCGATGTGTGAAGTTTAACATAATGCTTGTGGAAGGAACCATTTTTGAGGGCGGTGAGGATATGACAGTTTGGGCTACTGATGACCAGAACCACATGCCTGTGTTGGTCGAAGCAAAAATTGTACTGGGTAAAGTTAAGGCCTATTTAACCGGATATCAGAATGTAAAATACCCGTTGAATGCATGGCAGGGGAAGGAAGATTGATAACTATTTCTGTATGCCTTTTACATATTCTACAGCATCCTTGTCTTGCGCTAAAATATGATTTTCGAACCAATCATTCAAAAACACGAGTAGTTCCTCACATGCTTCCGGGCCCTTTTCTGAAGCAAGGTAAGGCTGAATTTGATTAATTCTTTCAATAAAGTTTTGATGATTTATTTTGTGATCGGCAAAACCATCGTAACCCTGATAGTAAATTTCTTCATTGATGAGATGGTGTTCAGCATAATGCATAAGTGCATAAAGTAATTCGACTATTTTTTGTTGGCAAAACTCCTTGTTTAAAATATCTACCAACTGGTTGTGGATTTTTATGAACTGAAGGTGTCCTTCGTCAATTTTTTCAATCCCGGTCATAAAGTCCGGTTGCCATTGAATGTAGTCATATGCACTCATAAAGTTTCACTTTGGTCTATTTACAAAGATCATGTAAAAACAACCAAATAAAATGATATTTCTCATGTAACTTGACCTTAATAGATTGACGCATAGGTTTTGGTCGGCAGGTAATGGTTTGAACGCTCTGTTAACAACCCAATGTGTTGCGGTTTTTTTATACTATGTCAAATAACCATAGCTGTTAGGTTACTTTAATGTTTCACGAAATTATTGCTATCTTTGTGGGCTAAAATATTTGTTGATTTGCCCTATGGGATTACTGGATCAAATTGAATATCCCGACGACCTGAAAAAACTCGATAAACCACAACTCATACAGCTTGCTGATGAGTTGCGTGAGTTTATCATTGATGAAGTAAGTGCCAATCCCGGCCATTTTGGAGCCAGTCTTGGTGCGGTAGAACTCACGGTTGCCTTACATTACGTCTACAACACACCCTACGACCGTTTGATCTGGGATGTGGGCCATCAGGCCTATGGCCATAAGATACTTACAGGCCGGAAGAATCGTTTTCACACCAACCGTAAACTTGGTGGAATAAGCGGCTTTCCGAATCGATCAGAAAGTGAGTATGATGCTTTTGGCGTTGGGCATTCCTCAACAAGTATAAGTGCGGCACTGGGAATGGCCGTTTCAGCTCAGTTGCGCAACGAAGACGACCGGCATGTAATTGCAGTTATAGGGGACGGTGCACTGACCGGCGGCATGGCCATGGAAGGCCTGAATAACGCGGGTGTTCAAAATGCCAATATTCTGGTAGTGGTGAATGACAACGACATGGCTATAGACCCCAATGTTGGAGCTTTTAAAGAATACCTGACCGATATTGCCACTTCAAGGCCTTACAACAAGCTAAAAGACGAAGTGTGGAACATGCTGGGCAAGTTTAATCGTTTAGGCCCCACAGCTCAACGGCTCATTCAAAAAGTAGATAACAGCATTAAATCGTTGCTCATGAAACAGAGCAACTTTTTTGAGGCTATTAATTTTAGATATTTTGGACCGATAGACGGACATGATGTGGTACATTTGGTTAATGTGATGAACGATCTAAAAGATATTCCCGGGCCTAAGGTGTTGCATTGTATCACAAAAAAGGGCAAAGGCTTTAAGCAGGCCGAGTTGAATGCGGCTGAATGGCATGCACCCGGAAAATTTGATAAAAATACCGGCCTTAAAATAAAAGATGATGACGGTGTGCCCAAACCCCCAAAATATCAGGATGTGTTTGGGCATACGCTTTTGGAGCTGGCACGGGAAAATGAAGATATTGTGGGCATCACCCCGGCAATGCCTGCCGGTTCATCACTCCATATTATGATGAAAGAGATGCCCAACCGTTGTTTTGACGTAGGAATAGCAGAACAACATGCGGTTACTTTTTCAGCAGGATTGGCCGCAGAACAAAAAACGCCTTTTTGCAACATTTACAGCACGTTTATGCAACGTGCCTACGACCAAATTGTCCATGACGTGGCGCTGCAGAAATTACCGGTTGTTTTTTGTCTCGACCGGGGTGGTCTCGTTGGCGAAGATGGCGCTACGCATCATGGGGCATTCGATTTGGCCTATTTGCGCAGTGTGCCCAATATGGTAGTTAGTGCTCCGATGAATGAAACCGAACTGCGTAACCTGATGTTTACGGCACAAAATTATAAAGAAGGCCCGTTTTCCATACGGTATCCAAGAGGTCGCGGAGTGCAGGTCGATTGGCAACAACCCATGGAAGCGCTCCCTGTTGGTAAAGGCAGAAAAGTTTCGGATGGAAAAGATATTGCAGTTGTCTCCATAGGGCATCCGGGCAATTTTGTGCAGCAAGCTTTAGTTAGGCTCAAGACGGAACAAATTACACCGGCTCATTTTGATATGCGTTTCCTACGACCAATCGATTATGATTTACTGGAAGAGGTATTTCAAGGTTATAAAAAAATCATTACCGTAGAGGATGGTACAATTGTGGGTGGCCTCGGAGGTGCTTTGCTCGAATATGCTGCTGATCACGGTCACAATGCACAAATTGTGCGCCTGGGGATTCCCGATAAGTTTATAGAGCATGGTAAGCCTGATGAGCTTTACCGCATCTGTGGCTTTGACCCTGAAGGTATAGCTGACGCGGTAAGGGATTGTGCCGAAATAACTTGACGTTTTAAACTTGTTCTTTTGCCCTTTAACTTCCTTGAAAATTCATTAAATAGCCCGCTATTCGCAGTATTTTCAAGTTGCTAAAGAACAAAATAACTTCGT
>NZ_JBSRDC010000079.1:0-24676 GCF_055145285.1 Salinivirga sp.
TACCAAGTAATCAATACAGGCTTGCTCCGATTTAAACATTTCTTCAAATTCCATTTGATCTGCCGGATATTTCATTTCGTAAAGATAAAACTTTACGGGAGATGATCAGATACCCCATTTAAAATAAAATATGCAGTTCAGGTTTGTTGGGAATTGACTTCAGATAATCTGGAACGTGAATTGAAAGGAATAATAGATGCACAAAATGATACGGGTGCTGAAAAGGGATATATTATCACACTTGACCAAGAAGATATTTTTCAGGATACTGAGGTTCTTCCGGCCTGGAAAGCAACTGAAATATTTTAAATTCGCAGTCCGGGCACTTTCAATAGAAATTAAAGAGAGTATTTTGAAATGAACATTTTCTCGTTGAGAATAACCCCAAATTCTAAAAACATTTAAAATTCATACTCCATGCTGAACAGGATATTGTTCTCCGGGTAGTTGTTGGCGATGTAGTGGCTTGTGTTTGAGGATCCTGAACAGGGGTTTGTCATCATGTTTAAGTCTTGTGTACTCATAATTTTTCAATTCTAGTGGAATTTAAACCTCTTTAATCTTACAATTATTCTTTTTAAAATATCTTCCCATTATTATTCCGATTAGGATAAAAACGGGAATACTTATCAAAATTCTCATCAGAGAAAATTTTAGTCCGAGAAATCCAATTTCAAAAGTGAGCATAGGTATTTTGGCTATTGTAAACGCGCTCAAATAGATAAATACATTGGCCGGGGAGCTTCCTTTTTTCCATAAAAGATAAGCCACGGGAAATGCCGCATACAAGGGACCGGCCTGGATAAATGCAAGCAACATGACCAACACAATTCCTTTTATGCCGGAAGATTCGCCAATATGCTTTTGCACCCGGTCTTTGGGTATCCAAACATCAAAAAGACCTATCAGGATGAACATTGCCGGAAGCACGAAAATCATTTCTTTAAAGAACATCCAGAAATTATCTTTGAAAATTGCCATGCCGGTGTTAAAATTAAAATAAAAAGAACCACCGGTAAAAATTGCAAAAGCAATAATCAGCGGGAAATCGTATTTATATTTTTTAAACAGTTCCTTCATATTCTTAAATTACAGTATAAACCAAAACCATTGCCGCACCAACAATCACAGCTCCTATAAAACTAAGTGCATTCCGTATGAACGTTACTTTCATTCCAAAATATTTAGCTTCAATGGGAATGGTTAAAACGCCCACCATCATGAGTGTGGTAATAAAAACGGCTATAACGGCATAACTCACGCCGGTTTTTACTAAAATGCCGGCCAATGGATATGCAATAAAGCCGGGCAACAGGGAAACCGAACCGAGGATTGCTGCGGAAATATAAGCCTCCCATCCGGCATTCTCTCCCAGGTATTCAATAAGCAACTCTTTAGAAACAAAATGTAGCACAACGCTGATAATGATAATGACCGTTAAAATCGTAGGCAGTATTTTGAAAAACTGTATCAGCCCATTTTTTACTCCTTTGATTGTTTTTTTCGAATCAACTATCAGAGAGATAAATGTTAAGGCTGCGCTAATGATTATCATTGTCAGCATAAGCGTTTATTCTGCTGTTTTTTTAATCTGAATTCCCATTAGTTTTGCTCCTTTCTCCGATTTCATAGAAAAAACAGCAGGTTCGGATGCCAGGCTCTGCTTTTCGCTCAGGCTCTGCATTTTCCCGTTTGCCGAGATATCTACCTGTCCGCTCATAACTACAAACACTACGTGTGTTTCCATATTACATTCGGGCATGGCACCGTTTTCCGGTAAATCAATCACCCTTATTTTGAAATCTTCGGTTTTGTAAAGTACATTTTTATGTCGCTCCTCGTAAGGTTTTCCCTCTATTTTATTGAAATCAAGTAATTCCATGGCTTTTTACTTTTATTTGGTTGAAAACGGGTCGTTTTTTTCAATCTCTTCTGCTTCTTTGCGTTTTAAAATGGACAGGGCATTTTTTCCCTGGGAATTGGGAATGGCCTTGTTGTTTAAATATTTTATATTTTCTGCAATGGCTTCAAAATCTTTGAACGGGAATCTCAACACTAAATGCATTTTTTTATCGTTTTGAGTAAATGTGCCTTGTATTCCAGGATTTTATTCCTTAAAGTAAATCCTGCGCCTCTTGCTGATGCTCAAAAACAACCGATAAAGGCGCAGAATTTAGTTTTATTTGTTTGCAGGATTTACTATAAACCTTGTTTTGAAAGTCTACTCAGCAGCCGATTTCAACCAGTTTTCAAGGGTGCTTTTTACGGGTATCTTGCCTTGCGACAATACTTTACCGTTGACCACCAATCCGGGGGTCATCATTACACCATAATCCATGAATTTATTCATATCGGTTACTTTTTCGATGTCGGCTTCAAGATTCTGTTCTTCCACCACCTCCTGGCATGCCTTTTCAAGCTTTATGCAATTTGGGCAGCCTGATCCGAGAATTTTTATATCTAACATAATTTTAAATTTTTATTGGTTCTACAATTTTAAAACAGCCCGCCGTAAATTAAACCCGAAATGGTGGCCATAATCACAACCAATAGCACATAAACCAATGTTTTCTGTGTGCCAATTACGCCGCGAATCACAAGCATGTTAGGTAGTGATAGTGAGGGACCGGCCAACAACAGCGCCAATGCGGGTCCTTTTCCCATACCGGCTCCGATAAGGCCTTGTAAAATAGGTACTTCGGTCAGTGTGGCGAAATACATGAACGCGCCCACAATTGAAGCGAAAAAGTTGGAAAATACCGAATTTCCACCAACCAGGTTGGCTACCCATTCATTTGGAATTACACCAGCCATGGCTGTATCATCGTGCGTTGAACCCAGTAAGAAACCGGCAATTAAAACGCCAATGGCCAGCAAAGGCATAATCTGCTTGGTAAAATCCCATGTGGATATTGTCCACTCTTTATTGTCCGGGTCTTTTTTATCGGTTAATGTGATAATACTCAGTCCTGCTATGGCAACCACCATTGGTACCAGCGGCGAACTGCTTATGAAAGCCGATGCAGCTGTAGCAACAGCAGCGAGTGCCACATATTGCCATTTGATTTTAAGAATAGCAATCAAAGAATAAATTAATAAGAGTCCAAAGGCAGAAGTGATATACCATTTATTCGACCAAATCCAGTACCATGCGCCACTGTCTACACCTTCGGCGGGTTTGCCCCAGTTGGCAAAAACCAAAATGAGTACAAGCGTAAAGAAATGAAACGCCGTTTGCCACATGGGGCGTTTTTCTTCTGTTTCAGGAAATTTCAGTTGTTCTTCTTTTTTGGCTTTTTCTTCTTTTCTGTAGATGATAGACATTACAGAACCTATCACTACAGCAAATACCACAGCTCCAATGATACGGGCGACACCCATTTCAAATCCCAGAATGCGCGCCGTTAAAATAATAGCCAGAATATTGATGGCCGGCCCAGAATACAAAAACGCAATGGCCGGCCCTAAACCAGCGCCACGCTTGTGAATACTTGAAAATAAGGGTAAAATGGTACAGCTACATACAGCCAAAATGGTTCCTGAAACGGATGCTACCGTATAAGCTACCCATTTTTTCGCCTTAGCACCAAAATATTTCATTACAGCGCCCTGACTCACAAATACAGCTATTACTCCGGCTATAAAAAAGGCCGGCAACAGACACAAAATAACGTGTTCCTGTGCATACCACCTGGCCAAATCGAACATAGCCAAAATAGCCTCTTGAAAACGGTTGCTTTCTACCGGTAAAAAATAGGCAAAAACAAAAATGACTATTATCCAGGCCAGTATTTTTAATTCTTTTTTCCTTTCCATTTTTTTCGTTTTGTTTTGATTCGGTTGATTAAGTTAATTAGGAGCGGGAGTGTTCAAAAAAATGTGTCACTGAGTTTTTGCATGGTTTCTTAGGTGTATTTCATTACCCCAATTACCTGATTTATTCAAACCCTTAATCCACTCATTTAACTTAATCCCTCAATTTCTTAATTCCTCAATCAACTCAATCCCTGAATTCACTAAAAATAAATAATCACCACATAATACACACCCACTACAATAAAGAGTATTGAAATAACTCTCCTGAACCAGATTTCAAAAGTTTTTAGGCTGTTGTATAGTTTACCGACACCTGAAACGGTGTAGGCAATTAGCCATGCGAAAATAATGACCGGAATACCGGTGGCTATGGCAAAAACTATCGGCAGGTAAAGTCCGGAAGCACTTCCAACGGTTATAGGAATCAACATGCCAAAATAGAGCACGCCGCTGTACGGGCAGAAAGCCAGTGCAAACAGTACGCCCAGTACTAACACGTCCCAATAGGTATGCTTGCTTTTTTCCTGGAATTTTTTGGTTAAATTTCCCACGCCCGGAAATTTAATTTTAATCAGGTCGAGCATAAATACCCCGATAATAATCAGGAGCGGTCCAAGGAATTTTTCACCATACTTTTGAAACCAGCCGGATATTTCGAACTGATCGGCTCCAATGAAAATAATTACAGCTATAAGCGTGTAGGTAATTGCTCTTCCTAAAGTGTAAATGAGTCCACTAATAAAAACGCGGCGTTTATCTTCCACATCTTTACTGATAAACCCGATGGCAGTGATATTCGTGGCAAGCGGACACGGACTAATGGCGGTCATTAACCCGAGAACAAACGCTGTAACGATTGGCAACGAGCTATCGCTCATTATACTTTGCAGAAACTCTTCCATATTCTAATTTTTTAATTTATTGATGTGCTGATGTGATGATTGTTGATCATTTATTAAAACAACACCACTAAATCGAATAATCAAGATATCATTCAAATAATTAGCACATCAGCACATCAAATCATTAGCACATCACTTAATCAGTGGGTCTACCTTTTCTTTAATAATCTGTTTTAACTTTTCAGGATTATTTCGGGCGTACATAAACCCTTCGTTGGTGATATTGATTTGTGTATCACCACTTACAATAAGTAAGGTTTGTCCTGAAACGCCTAGTTTTTCTGCTTTTTGTTCACCTTCAGCTTCTTCAAGGTTGTAAGTAGCAAAGGATACTTTATTGCCATAAAGTTCTTTGACAGCATTTTTTGATTCAGCTTCAACGGCTTTACAGGTAGCACATCTTCTTGCGTTATGAAAATAGTATACCTCTACATTATCTGCCTTCGATGCTGTTGTTTTTGTTTCAGATGCATTGCTTGCGTTGCTCGAACATGCGGTTCCAAAATTGAGCGTCATCAGCGCCAGTGTTAAAAATGTAATTGCTTTCATGGTTTATTCTTTTATTGGTGATTATTAATAATTTCATTCAATTCTTTTTCGCTCGGAACCCGACCCGAAAAAACTACTTTTCCATTGATAACGAGTCCTGGCGTGGTCATTACACCATATTCCATTATTTTCATAATGTCCTCCTCTTTTGAAACTTTCGCCTCAATACCTGCATTGGTAATAGCTTGCTGGGTAAGTTTTTCAAGTGTTTTGCATTTCGGGCATCCCGGCCCGAGAATTTTAATGTCCATAGTCATCATTTTTATTTATTTGCAAATTTCAATTTTTTGTTTTTGTATTTCGCAAAATAGCGAAATACAATTTTATTTACCAAACTTTATACCATATTTTATTTTCTTTTTTATGATTTTCGAAATGCTTTTTTACTCTTTAAATCAAAACTTTCGTTTGTTGGCAAAAGCAACCAGCGAGAGCATCACGGGTACTTCGACCAAAACACCTACAACGGTTACCAATGCTGCCGGCGATTGTAACCCGAACAGTGCTATGGCTACGGCCACGGCCAATTCGAAAAAGTTGCTGGCTCCTATCATGGCCGATGGGGCACAAACCTGGTAACTAAGGTTAAGCATTTTGCCGCCATACCAGGCTAAGAAAAATATAAAGTAGGTTTGAATGATTAACGGTACGGCTGCTAATACAATAATCAACGGATTGTTGACAATATTTTGTCCCTGGAAGGCAAACAAAAACACCAGCGTGGTTAAAAGTGCAATGATGCTTACGGGTTTGAGCCTGGGTAAAAACTTTTGCATGAACCATTTTTCACCTTTCCTGCGCATAAGTATTCGTTGGGTAATGACCCCGGCCCCCAATGGAATCACTACAAATACAAAAATGCTGGTTAAAAGCGTATTGTATGGAATGCTTATATTGGTAATGCCAAGCAATAAACCTACAATGGGCACGAATGCTACAAGAATAATCAAATCGTTTACGGAGACCTGCACCAGTGTGTAGTTCGGGTCGCCGTCTGAGAGGTAAGACCATACGAAAACCATGGCCGTGCAGGGTGCGGCTCCCAGAATGATGGCGCCTGCAATATACTCGTCTGCCAATGCCGGATCGATCCATGCGGCATATAATTTGGAGAAAAATATCCAGGCGAAAAATGCCATTGTAAAAGGCTTTATCAGCCAGTTAATAATGATAGTCCAAACCACTCCGCGTGGTTTTTTTCCAATTTTCTTTATGCTCGAAAAATCAACCTGTAGCATCATGGGATAGATCATGAGCCAAATAAGTATAGCAACCGGAATATTCACTTTGGCAATTTCAAGTTCGCTGACAAACTCAATGCTGCTGCCGGCAAAATGCCCCAGTGCAACACCAACCACAATGCCAAGTGCTACCCATATGGTCAGGTACTTTTCAAAGAAACCAATGTCTTTTTTTGTCGATTTTTTCACATTTTTATTTCTCATAGATAGTATGCGTTATATGTGGTTTGCGGGTGCTTTAGGATTTATATGGACTTTTTAATTTTTTCATAAAAGCTTTTAAAATCCCTTTTAATCTCATCACGTATCCTGCGAAACTCTGATAATACAAACTCTTCACTTCCAGTTACTTCGGCCGGGTCTTCAAACCCAATGTGCAAACGGTTTTTTACCTTTCCGGTAAACATGGGGCAACTTTCTTTAGCTCCATCGCAAACGGTGATGACATAGTCAAATTCCTCATTTAAAAATTCGGTTACAGCCTTTGGTTTGTTGTGGCTCAAATCAATTCCTTCTTCTTTCATCACCTGAACAGCCTTTGGATGAACCTGTTCGCTGGGCTGTGTGCCGGCAGAAAAAACATCCAGACGGTTGTCAAATGATTTTAGATAACCCTCCGCCATTTGGCTGCGGCAGCTATTGCCTGTGCATAAAATTAAAATTTTCATAGTTCCTGCTCCTCATTAAATAATTGATTAAACAGTTTTTTTGCTTTTTCCCAGTTTTCGTGGTTGAGGCAATATTTTATGTAAGGTTTTTCTATCTCGCCCTTTATGAGTCCGGCATATTTCAACTCTTTCAGGTGTTGCGACAAGGTCGAGCGTCCTATGGGAAGTTCGTCTACGAGGTCGCCGCTATAGCAACAGGCATTCATTTGGGTTAACTTTTGTAAAATATACAACCGTACCGGATGGCCCATGGCTTTGGTAATCCTGGCCATCTCTTTTATTTCTTGTGAAAGCTCAATCTTGGTATCCATTTTCAGCAATTTTAATTTTTATGTTTCGCAAAATAACGAAATGATTTTCAATTTCACTAAATATTTCAAAAAAATCTTCAACGATTAAAATACTTTCAGATGTTTTTTTATTTTTAAAAATCAAATGCACTAATTAATTGTTGTTTATATAAATGAACGTATTGAACATGACTACTGAATGAAATTTAAATTTGAATATCGCATCACAATCCTCTATGTTTTAATAGGAACCATTTGGATTTTATTTTCTGATCAATTGGTTACATATTTTACTAATGACCCCTTGTTCCTTACTAATATACAAACTTACAAGGGATGGTTTTATGTGCTTATTACCGGTATTTTGCTGTTTATTTTGGTGCGATACCATTTAAAACAAATCAGAAAATCTAATAAAGAGTTGTCAGACCGAAATAAAATGTTGCTCAATTACCAAAAAAAACTTAAGGCAGGAAATGATGAATACTATTCTTTATTTGAGGAATATAAAACGCAGAATGAAGATTTAAAGCTCGCAAAAGAGAAAGCAATTGATAATGAAAGGCAGTTTAAGCAATTAATTGATAATGCTCCTGATGCTGTTCACATACAGACCAATCAAAAAATAATTTATACCAACAAAAAATTATTGCAGCTGTTGGGTGCTGACGGCGAGGGAGATGTGGTTCAAAAGTCGGTTTTTAATTTTGTCCATCCATCGGAGGTGGAGGATGTAAAGCGAGCCCTGGTAAGCTTTAGAAATAATGAGGCCCCATCTTTACTCAGGCTTAAATATTTAAAGCTTGATGGAACAGCGGTTGAGGTTGAATTATCTTTTGTTCAGATTCAGTTTGAAGGTAAATTGGCTGCATTGGTTTTTTCAAGAGATATAACCGAACAGAAAACATATTTATTAGAACTTGAAAGCAAAAACAAATTTATAAATAAAGTTTTAGATCGGTTGCCAATTGGGCTTTCACTAAATAGGACCAACGAAGGCGATGCTACCTATATGAATGAGAAATTTGTAGAGATTTATGGATGGCCCAGAGAAGAATTAATTAATATAGACTCATTTTTTAAAAAAGTATATCCTGACCCGCAATACCGCGAAAAGATTATGCAAAGGATACTATCTGATATTGCCACCGGGAAACCGGAAAAAATGCACTGGGAAAACATAACAATAACACAAAAAAACGGAGAAACCCGAATTGTAAATGCTGTAAACATACCAATTCCGGAGCAAAACACCATGGTTTCTACTGTGATGGATGTTACTGACTTGAAGCGTGCGGAATATCAGTTATTGCAATCCAAGGAGAAGGCCGAAGAAAGTAACCGATTGAAAATTGCTTTTTTAAATAACATATCTCATGAATTCAGAACACCCATGAATGGTATTATTGGGTTTGTGGATTTATTGCTCAAGCCGGGTTTAACTGAATCACAAAGAAAAAAGTATAGCGATATTATTAGGGATAGCAGTAGGCAATTATTAGATGTTGTAACCGATACGGTAGAGGTATCGCATATACAAAGCAATATCATAAAGATAGTAATCGAGGAGTTTTGCCTGAAAAATTTACTTGAAGATGTTGCTAAAAGCTATGAAATGCGCATTGCTAAAAAAGGACTTGATTTTAATCTTAATCTTCACTTTGAAAAAGGTCAGGAAATTGTTCGCAGCGACCGGCACAAAGTACTTCGTATTGTTAAACACCTTGTCGATAATGCTATTAAGTTTACCTCAAAAGGAAAAGTTGAACTGACCTGTAAGCGTGAAAATGGAAATGTGAAATTTCAGGTTATGGATACCGGTATAGGAATTTCAGCTGGTGTTAAAGACATTATTTTTGAATCTTTCAGGCAAACCGAAACAGGCTATAACAGAAGTTTTGGTGGAAATGGTATTGGTCTTTTTATAGTAAAAGCATACACTGAAAAGCTAAATGGTGAGGTTTCATTTTCTTCAGAGCCGGGCAAAGGATCCGTGTTTGAGGTGAGTGTTCCTGTTGTTTAGTCTATTTTATAAAAATGCGTTGGTACAACACAGTTGAATCGTGCTTTATTCTCAGTAAATATGGCATCTGTCCGGGCCAATCATTGTAATCAATAATCAATTCTTTTGTACCGTCTGCTTTAAATAAAATTTGCTGATTAATGTTGAAAGCAGTAACAGTAAAAGTATCCTTACTCGTCAATTTCCTTACCGTTATGGTAGATTTGTTTCTGTTAATTTTTAATTCGAAGTTGTTTCCTGTAGTTATTTTTTGTTGAGTTTTCGGGTAGCTCGCTGTTGTCTTCTTTTTCTGAATTAGATTAATACCCGGCGAGTTAAAGGTTTGAAATTCAAAAGGGTCATCTGAATTTCCTATGATAATATCTTTCTTCTTAACTTTTTTCCAGCGTTTCCCATTCTCTTGCTGCCAGCCTGTGAAATGGTATGGGGTTGAGTCCGCTTGAACATCAACGTTATTAAAATATTCATGTCTTACAATTTGAAATAAATTGTACAAAAGCATGTAATCTAATCCGTTGTATTCCCAGGGTCTGGTAGCCGGGTCGTTGGTATTGAGTACGTAATCTTTGCCAACGGGCTTTACCAGCCGCTTCCCTGCAGACCAAAATGGCTCCGGATGGTCATGTTTATTACGTTTTCCATCGTTATTTACATCGTAAACACTACGCCACTGTCCTGTTTCTGGTGCCTGGTTGAGGCGCAACTGTATGTATGAAAGATAATATTGATAGAACCGGTTAATTGTATTTATTGTGGGTTCGTGCAAAATCAGGTACATCAGCGGAAAATGCACGAAAGTAAATAATTGATAAGATTCCGGCATGCCCTTATTGTAATCCTGAGCGCACCTATAGCACCAGTAAAGCAGGCTGTCGAAACTCGAAGCATATTGTGTTTTACCCATCGTGGCGAGTGCCAGTTTAGCATGGTCGTTAAAATGTTTGTACCCCGGTAATGGCAGGTTAAGCATAATGTGGGGCTGCCAGCCAAAATTTATTTTATTCTGTGCTACTCCGGTTGTTTGATGAACTGCTTGCGCAAACATTCTGGCATTAAATATCAGGTCTTCAGGTTTTCCGCCTCGCCTTACAATCTCTTTTGTGGCTGGGTTTACAATGCTCCAAAGCCTAATAGGAATATTCAAACCACTGATTTTAATTTGAAATTGCGTGTGCATGGCACTTGTCAGTCTCAAGCTTATTTTTTTGGACCACTGCGCTGGTGTAACCAATGCACCCTCGCCATCAATAAATTTGGATGTGTCTTTAACGAGCTTTGCCGTGAGCGTTAAACCCTGCATGAGATTCCATACCTGGTCCTGGCTCATTTCGTCGTGTTTTCCATAATCTGAAGAAATGATTGGTGTTTTGCGGAACAGGTTTTGTCCTTTGACAGTCCAATAATGGGCAAGACTGTCTGTGAATTTTGCTGTATGTGTGACATCGTCGCGGATAAAAAAGCCATTTAAGCTGCCGGATGGGTAAGGGTAGGGGTAGATTACGGTATCTTTGAATTGCCATAGGTGCGCTTT
Source organism: Salinivirga sp. (assembly GCF_055145285.1). Classification (NCBI taxonomy): domain Bacteria; kingdom Pseudomonadati; phylum Bacteroidota; class Bacteroidia; order Bacteroidales; family Salinivirgaceae; genus Salinivirga; species Salinivirga sp. Next base: position 11,021 of record NZ_JBSRDC010000079.1, read on the forward strand.
TCTTTTACCATAGCGAATTTCGGCCATATAATCCAATCTTTCTATCGCCCTAAGGGCACCAACAATATCGTCAAGGCATTTTTGCAGCTGATTGTTTTCTGCTTTATGTATTTTTAAAATGGCATATTCCGTTGCTACAGTGGCGAGGTAATATCCTAAGGTATGACCGGCATCTGACCAGTGTATTTCTCCTGAATTTCTAAATCCGCTGTGTGGATTACGCTTATGTGCCGGAATATAACTGCCATAAGGTGGGAAGGCCAAGGGGTCTGACTTAATCATAAACTCGTTTTCGAGTCTTTGTTTGTAAAGGTTGTATTTATCAAAGTTGCTGTCTTGAGTTTGAGCCAGGCCAATTACAGTGCTAAACAATAGACCAAACAGTAAAACACCTTTTATTCTGCTTGTTTTTATTGATTGTTTCTTGAGTTCGTGGGCTTCCATCAGTGCAGTTTAACTAAATCACTTTTAAATTTGAATTAATTGTCGTGTAATTCCGCTTCTGTTTACTTTATAAACGGTTCAAACACAAATTTACGCCAATAATTATGGTTATTTGATAACTTTTGCTCCACAAACTTTAATTTTTTTCCAGGTTCTCAATCTCTTCTATCTCTTTGTTAAGTTTTTTAAAACGCTCATGGAGGGCAATTTTAAACGAGTAGAAGGCTGAAATAATCATAATAACTATAATCAGGCCAACGGGTAGGAGTGAGTGTAGTGTAAAGAATTCTATTTCACCCATTATGAAAATTCCTGTAATAGCTAATGGCATAAGTAAAAAGCCGATTTTTGTGATTTTTGTTTTCTGTTTTTCCAGTTGTTTTATGTGTTTTTTTATTGTGGTGATGGGGTTTGTGAAATCAATTTTGTTGATAATCAGAAAGTATTTTACGGCCCAGGCATACGTGAGCAAAAAAGGTACGCCAAAGGCAGTTATGCCCACATAAAAATTGAAAGTATTGCGTGGTTCAATATTGGGGATGAGGATAAATGAAACTACAATTAACGGTAATAAAATATTTAGCAGTGCAGTGATTTTTTCCCGGTTCATTCGCTTTTGGGGATTCCTGATAAGCATTTGCCTGAGTATGGCTCTGTTGAGTTGAATATGCTCTGATAGTTTCCTGTCTTGGCTTTGCCACATGCTTTTGAGCTCACTAAGTTCCATAATTAATAATTTTGTTGGGTTATAGATTTTTTAATCTGGGTTTTTATACGGTTAATTCTGGTGCCTACATTGGTTTCAGATATGCCGGTAATTTCGGCAATTTCCCGATGCGATTTTTCTTCAAGGTATAACAGGATAATAGCTTTGTTTATCTCATTTAACTTGTTAATGTGTTGGTATAGCAAAACATAATCATTGCTTGAGTCCGCTTGCTGTATAAGATAATTTTGCCGTATATTTTTCGTTTTATTTTGCAGAACAAATAAGCTGTCTCTTTCTCTTTTTCTGTTGTAGTTCATTGCTGTATTGAGCGCTACACGATAAATCCATGTGGAAATTTTAGATTCATTTCTAAAGCGGCCGAATGATTTCCACAGCTCAAGTGCTATGTCATTTACTAGATCCTCCGTATCCTGAGTTATGTCTGTGTAGGCTTTGGCTATTTTCAGTATGATTCCAATATTTTCCTCAAAAACATCAATAAACTTTTCTTTTTTCTTATCAGCCATTTTATCAAGATTGTAATTATTGACTCATTTGTTTTTATCCAATACGTAACACGAAAGGCGAAAAAATCACAATTAAGCCAATTTTTTTTAGTCTGCTTTGCTGAAAGAGTTGTAATATGTGGTACTACAAATAATCATCAGATGAATCGAGTTGCTTTGTAAATGGCGCGACAGCCCTCTTGTAGATTCCCTGTACGTAGGCGATAGCCATTCCATAGTTGGTAACCGGTATGCCTGCGTCTATGGCCGGTTGTATGCGATTGATGAGTTGTTTTCTGGTAATCATGCACCCTCCGCATTGTATTACAAGTGCATAATCAGTAATGGGCCTGGGGAGCTCATTTAATCCTGCAACTACTTCATATTGATGTTCTTTACCGGTAAAAGCAGTTATCCAGCGTGGGATTTTTACGCGGCCAATATCATCGCATGAAACATGGTGCGTACACGACTCCAACAGCAGTATCCTGTCATGGTTTTTCAGATTACCTATTTTTGGTGTTCCGCGCATATAGCTTTCAAAATCGCCTTTATATCGCGCCAAAATAATACTAAAACTTGTCAGTGGAATATTTCTCGGTATGGAGGCGTCGGCTTTTGTGAAAATCTGACTGTCGGTAATGGCTAAGGCTGGTTTGATTTGTGTTTTTTTCAAAAAGGCATCTACTTCTCGTTCTTTGAGTACTATACAAACGGCATCATTGTCCAGTATATCGCGGATGGCCTGAACCTGCGGCAGAATCATGCGGCCTTCAGGAGCTTCAATATCTATGGGTGTGATGAGAAGTACAATATCGCCATATGAAATCAGGTCTCCTACCAGGGAGGGTGAGCTAAAGGCTGATTCGGGTATGGTTCTTTTAATGGTTTCGATGATGGCCTCTGCATTACCACCTTTGTGTGTGCTGTGCGACAATATTTTGCACTGATACCGTTCTTGTAGCTCTAAGGACAGTGCCTGAGAGAGTTCTTCAATGTCGGATTTATTGTGTATGATGAAGAATGGAGTGGCCGTTTTATTGAATGTCTCAATAACCGCTCTTTCATAATCGCCAAACTGGTTTTGAATGATGACCAGTATGCCAAGGTCGATGGTTTTTATGGATGCTTTGGATTTGGCTATGCGTTTTTGTCCCAATTCGCCGGTATCATCAATGCCGGCTGTGTCGATTAATATAACCGGGCCAAAGCTGGTAATTTCAAATGATTTTTTAACGGGATCGGTGGTTGTTCCGGGATGGTCGGAGACAATGGCAATATCTTGTCCGGCCAGTTCATTAATGAGCGAGCTTTTTCCGTTGTTTCTTCTTCCGTAAATCCCAATATGTGGTGTTGATGCTTTTCCTTTTTGCATGGTCGTGCGCTTTTGTAATAGTCTGTAAACAATATTGTATTGTTTACTTGTCAAGTAAATCACTCGGTTTAAACCCCAATTTGAGTAGGTTGTGCGGTGAGGTAATTTCAAATAATTTGTCCTGGGGTATTGATTCTTCTTTTTTGTTTATAAAAAAGATTGATTTTTTCTTATTCTTCATTGCCTTGGCCATTAAAGCTGCATGGTGATACCCAATGTAAGGCACCAGAGCTGTTGTTATTGCCGGATTATGGTATAGGTTATCCGTTGCAAGCTTTGTGTTGATTTTTAAACCGGAAATCATATAATCTCGTAGCGATTGGTTTGCAGAAATTAATAAATCGAGGCTATTTAATAGAGCATCTCCAATTTGAGGGATGTAAGCATTGAGTTCCAATTGCCCCTGTCCACACAATGAGCTGATGAGCATATCGTTGGCGTAAATTTTATGGGCTGAGCTAATCACGAATTCGGCTATTACCGGGTTTACTTTTCCGGGCATGATGGAGCTGCCTGCCTGTCTTTGAGGAAGTTCAATTTCTTTATGAGTGGAAATATCTGAAGCGAGTAAGCGCAAGTCGGCGGCCATTTTCTCCATATTTACGGCATGCGCTTTAAGTGTTGCATGTATTTCTGTGTATACATCCAGGTTGCTGGTGGTATCTGTTAGGTTCTCGCTGCGGGTTACCGGCAGGTTGGTGAGTTTTTGCAAGGTAGGCACAACCTCCATTATGAAATACGTGGGTACCGTAATGCCCGTTCCTATGGCGCTGCCACCCAGGTTAACTACTTTAATGCGCTCGAAACATTTTGATACGCGCCACCAATCTCTTGAAAGGGCATCGCCGTATGCACTGAACATTTTTCCGTAAGAAGTTGGCACAGCTTGCTGCAATTGGGTATATCCTGCACGCATTGCATCACGCGACTCTGCTTCAACCGCCTCAATTTTATTGCGTGTTCCGTTGATTTCATCTTCAAGCTTTTCCAGTAGCTTCATTGTGGCCACCTTTAATGCTGTGGGCACAGTATCGTTTGTCGATTGATAGATGTTGGCATGCTCTACAGGGTCTATTGTGTCATAATCTCCCGGTTTTAATCCGGTTTTTAGCAAAGCAACATTCGCAATAATTTCATTAATGTTCATATTGATGCTTGTGCCTGCGCCTCCCTGGACAGCAGGTATAAGAAAGTGCTCGAAGTATTCTCCATCTGCAACTTCCGCGGCTGCTTTTTGGAGGTTAATTAATGTGTTTTCGTCAATTAGTTCTATGGGTAATTGTTTTTTGTATTTTTGTCGCAGTGCGTTAGCAAACTTTTGGTAAGTCTGGTATGCAGCCAGCTTAACTATTCCCATGGCTTTATACCATTCAACATTGAAAATTGAATTTCCCGGGAAATTTTCTTGGGCTCGCAGCGAATGGATACCGTATAAGGCATCACCATCAATCTTTTTTTTTCCCAGCAGGTCTTTTTCTATTCTTTTTTTCATTGAAGTAGGTTTATTATCCTGTTAAGCAACAAATTTAGTGGAAATTGCGGAAAATAATAATACCTACTGAGATTTACATCTGTATGTTCGTGCTAGAAGAAACTTTTCAGGTTTCGTTAATCAACAAATTTGTAACCAACCCCTTTAATGGTTTTAATGAGGTCGTCACCAATTTTTTCCCGTAGCTTGCGAATATGTACATCAATGGTTCGGTCGCCAACAATTATGTTATCGCCCCATACCGAAGTATATATTTCATCACGGGTAAAAACTTTATTCTTTTTTGATGCCAGTAAAGCCAATAACTCAAATTCTTTACGCGGAAGCACGAGTTCTTCTTTACCCTTAAGCACGATATATTTTTCTTTGTCAATGATTAACCCTGCAATTTCAATCGTATGATCAGAGCCTTTTTTTTCAGTTTCTTGTATTCCTTTGTACCGTTTTAGTAATGCCTTAACACGGCTGATAAGCACCTTAGGTTTTATTGGTTTGGTGATGTAGTCATCGCCCCCTGCTTCAAAGCCTGCTATTTGAGAATAATCCTCTCCCCGGGCAGTTAAAAAAGCAATTATTGTACTATTTAGCTCTTGTATTTCTCTGAGCTGGGCACAGGTTTCAATGCCATCCATTTCGGGCATCATTACATCAAGAATGATGAGGTGCGGTTTTATTTCAACGGCTTTTTGTATCGCTTCTTTGCCATTTGTAGCCGTGCTTACATCGTAACCTTCTTTGGAAAGGTTGTAGCTGATGAATTCGCGTATATCGGATTCATCATCAACAAGCAGAATTTTTTTGTTTTTTGTTTCTGACATTTGATTATTTTTTTGACGATTTATTAAGCGTAAATGAGAAGGTTGTGCCTTTGTTTATGTCCGATTTTACATTTATTGTTTGGTTGTGTGCATCTATTATGTGTTTTACTATAGACAAACCAAGGCCGGTGCCACCTTCTTCTCTCGAACGGCTTTTATCTACGCGGTAAAATCGTTCGAAGATTCTTGGAAGGCTCTCCGGTGCTATACCAATGCCATCATCCTTAATTTCAACTAAAATATAGGCATCCATGTCGTAAAAAGCTGCCCTGATGTTTCCTTTTGGGCTGCCATATTTTAGTGCGTTAATTACCAGATTGGATATTACCTCAAATATTCGTTTTTTATCGGCATTTACTTTGATGGGTTTTTCGGCGCCCGGCCCAAATCTTAATGTAATCTGTTTTTCTTCTGCCCGCATATGGTGCATTTCAAATACATCGGAGACAAGCGCAATAATATCAAAGTTCGTGAATTTCAACTCCAGCTCACCGGCTTCGAGCCGTGTAATTGTCTCAAGATCTTCAACAATTGAGATCATTCTGTTAATACTTTTTTCGGTTCTTTCCAGATACAATTTATTAATCTTCGCATCATCTATGCCTCCATCCAAAAGGGTTAAAACATAACCTTGTATGTTGAAAATGGGTGTTTTGAGCTCATGAGAAACATTTCCAAGAAATTCTTTCCGGTACCGCTCCATCTTTTTAAGTTGCTCTATTTCATGGGCCTTGTGCTCACTGTACAATGTAACTTCGTTTTTTACTTTGGTAATAATATCGGTAGATTCTGTTTGGTTTCTGGCCAGCTTGTTTTTAATATTAATGTCGTGTATAGACTTATAGATAGGTTTGATTTTATCGTAAATAAAATGATCTAAAATGTAACGAATGGTAAAATAACTGACAATAAATACGGTAGAAATCCATAAAATGCCGATCCACCACGAGGTAATGAAAAAGAAGTCGATAAGCCAGTATAAAAAACTAACAAGAGTAATGACAAGAGAAATAAGGAGCGTTAGTTGCTTTGATGATACACTATTCATTTGGTCTTTTTTAGTTTATTGCAGTGTTTGGTTACTATGTTCATAAATAAATTGTAAAAATAACCATTGATTGATTAAATTGTGACCAAATTTCTATCAAATGCAATGACTTAACATTAATTTAATACAGAATTGAGAAAAAATTGATTTTTTAGCAGACATTTTTGAAACGAGTAATTAAGGGAATATGGATTACATTTACCTCATTTTTGTCATAGTGCTCTTTGCACTGGCAATTTCTGACCTGATTGTTGGCGTAAGCAACGATGCTGTAAATTTTCTCAACTCAGCCATAGGGGCCAAGGCTGCCCCGGGTCATATCATTATGATAGTAGCCTCACTCGGTGTTCTTGTAGGTGCTACCTTCTCCAGTGGTATGATGGAAGTAGCCCGGAAGGGAATATTTAATCCTCAGATGTTCAACTTTGCTGAGATTATGACCATATTCCTTGCTGTAATGATTACTGATGTCATCCTGTTAGATTTGTTCAATACAATAGGTTTGCCTACCTCAACAACAGTTTCCATTGTTTTTGAACTGTTAGGTGCTTCTGTTGCCGTATCGGTGGTAAAAATAGCTATGGATGCAAATGAAACAATGGCCGATCTTGGCACATATATAAATAGCGGTAGTGCCCTTGCCATTATAGGAGGTATACTGCTCTCGGTGGTCCTTGCTTTTCTAATTGGCTCAATAATCCAATACATTTCACGGCTTCTGTTTTCATTCAGGTACCGGCGTAACCTGAAATGGGCAGGCTCAGCCTTTGGAGGTATTGCCATTAGTGCTATTTTTTATTTTATTGTGATAAAGGGACTTAAGGGGACTACTTATGTTCCTGAACATGTATTAGAATATGTCAAAACACATACTTTCACTATTATCAGTCTTTCTTTTATTGGATGGACGCTTATTCTGCAAATATTATATGTGCTTTTTAAAACCAATGCCCCAAGAGTAGTCGTTATTTTGGGAACATTTGCTTTGGCTATGGCTTTTGCCGGTAACGACCTTGTAAACTTTATTGGAGTACCTTTGGCTGGTTTGGCATCTTATAAGGCTTATGCTGCCTCGGGAATGGAACCATCTGAGTATATGATGGATATATTGGCCCAACCGGTACAGAGCGGAACACTTATTTTATTGGGGGCCGGTGCCGTTATGATAGCCACCTTATGGACTTCCTCAAAAGCCAAATCAGTTGTGGCTACCTCGGTTGATTTAAGTCGGCAGGATGAAGGTGCCGAACGTTTTGACGCTTCAACATTTAGCCGTTTTATGGTGCGGGTATCAGTAAATTTTAATGAAGGATTGGCGAAAGTATTACCACAAGGTGTTCGTAAAGGTATTGAATCCCGGTTTCAGAGACCTGAAAAGCCAGAAGACCCGGGAAATCCGGCTTTTGATATGATTAGAGCGGCCGTGAACCTATCGGTAGCCAGTATTTTAATTGCAATTGCTACTTCCTTGAAACTACCGCTCTCAACTACTTATGTTACGTTCATGGTCGCCATGGGTGCATCACTGGCCGACCGCGCCTGGGGAAGGGATAGTGCAGTATACCGAATTACAGGAGTATTTACAGTTATTACCGGCTGGTTTATGACCGCCATAGTAGCATTTTCTGCTGCATTTATCGTAGCATTGTTTCTTAATTTTACAAATATTGTAGGAATTGTTATTATGGTAGGTATAGCCACAATTTTTATTATTAAAACCCATGCAGCACACAAGAGTTCTGAGGCTCGCAAAAAAGAAATGGCCAGCGAAAATGAGCAGGAGTTTATCGATGAAACAGGCAAGTATCTCGACCGTAGTAATAATGCTGTGAAAACTTCCTTAATAAAAGCATCTAAGATATATTTTGTGTCCATTAACGGGTTAATTAGCGAAGATAGAAGAAAGCTAAAAACCATTCGCAACGAAATACATGATTATACAAATCATATCAAAGACCTTAAGGATAATTTGTATAAGTTCCTCGAAAAACTGAACAAACTGACCCCGGAAACAGGCCATTATTATGTGCAGGTATTGGATTATATGCGAGAAATGGCTCATGCATTAAGTTATATTGTGGAGCCAGCCCATGATCACGTGGCCAATAAACACAAATCACTGAAAAAGGACCAACAAAAGGAACTAACTGAACTCTCTGAAAAAATTTCTGAAATATTCAACAAAACCATCCACCTTGTGAAAGAAGCAAAATATAATGAACTTGGTGAGATTGTAGCAGAAATGGAAGATTTGATAAGTTATATACAGGAAATCAGACGCCAGCAAATTAAACGTATTAAGAAAGGATCTGTAAACACACGCAATAGTATGCTCTACCTTGGTTTACTACAGGAATCTAAGAACCTGCTTTTATTTATGATTAATCTGCTCAAAGCACAACGCGACTTCGTGATATATACCGAGAAACATTTAGATTGATTGACTAAACGTTAAAAAAAAATGGGCTACTTGTTAAGTGGTCCATTTTTTTTTGCTTTAGCCACTTACATGTTAATTGAATATTAAGGATTAAAAACATCCCTTGGTACTTATTAATGTTTAATTAATACCCGCTTAAAGTTTTAGACAAAACAATGTTCTTCTTTTGTCAAAGATATTAAACCCAAAAATCTATTTACAATGAAAAACAAATTATTCATTCTCGGACTTATTTTGATTGCTTTTGGATTTGTCGTTACATCATGCGATGATGACGATGATGATAATGACAAAAGTGGTAATAATGATAATACAGTAATTACAGAGAATATTACCAGTGATGAAACATGGTCAAGTGACAATGTGTATCAGCTTGGTGGCAGAATTACTGTAGAAGACGGAGCTACTTTAACCATTGAGGCCGGTACCATTATTAAAGGTGAACTCGGAACAGGACCCAGTGCTACCGCACTTCTAATTGCAAGAGGGGGCAAACTTATGGCTGAAGGAACTTCCGATGCACCCATTATTTTTACATCTGTAGCTGATGAGATTTCACCGGAAGATGTTGCTGCCGGAAACTTTGGCAGTCCAAATGTATTGCCCACAATGAGTGGTCTCTGGGGTGGTGTAATTGTTTTGGGAAGAGCACCAATTTCTGCGTCGGCTGAAGTAGTTCAGATTGAAGGTATACCAACTTCCGATACAAACGGACTATACGGAGGAGATGATCCTGCCGATAATTCAGGTGTGCTTAAGTACATTTCAATCCGTCATGGCGGAGCCAACATTGGTGAAGGTAATGAAATCAACGGACTTTCACTTGGTGGTGTGGGAACCGGAACAGTTATTGAAAATATTGAGGTCGTATCTAACGAGGACGATGGTATTGAATGGTTTGGTGGTACCGTTAACGTATCAAACGCCTTAGTGTGGAACTGTTACGATGATGCTATTGATGCTGACCAAATGTGGACCGGAACACTTGATAATTTTGTAGTTATTACTTCAGGTGGTCACCTCTTTGAGTTGGATGGCCCAGAAGGAGCAGAAGGTGAAACCGGTGGATTCGATCCTTATACTATTAAAAATGGTTACCTTGTAGCCAACAGTGATGCTATTCAGTCATCAGACCTAATTAATACCGATGACAATACCGGTGTGAATTTTGATAATATATTTATTACAGGAATCAATGAAGGTCAAATTATAAACCGTGTTAACCACGATGTGGGTAATGTAGTATTCCAAAATGTTGTTTTGGATGTGCCTGCTGACAGTCTGGCAAATTATGTTGTGGATGGTAATGTGCCTAATGGTGTGAGCGCAGGCAGTGCTCCCGCTAATGCTGGTTCAATTAATCTTGCCACTTTTGGAAGCTGGACATGGGCAGCTGCTGAAGGTGTAATCCCATCATTATAGATAATTATCAGGGTTGTTTTTAAAAATATCCTGAAACCAAAAAACAGACTTGCAAACTTGTGGTTTGCGAGTCTGTTTACATCATTTTTTTATTTAAAACAAACCGAACAATTGTAATGAAACGCATAGTAATTGTTTTTATGCTCCTGCTCTCTACTTTATCTTATGCCCAAAAAGGAACCATTAGAGGGACAGTTTTTGACGATCATACAGGGGAGACTCTGGTAGGAGTAACCGTAGTCTTAAAAGGCACACATACCGGAACCATAACCGATCTGGATGGGAAATTTACATTAAAAGTTGATCCCGGAACACATGATATACAACTTTCTTATATATCCTACCAAACCCTCACTATTGATGAGGTAACTGTAAAATCTGGCGAGGTTACAGTTTTAAATAATTTAAGCCTCAAAGAAGCTAGTATTGAGCTCGAAGGCGTTGTAGTTACTGCCAAGCTCGTAAGAAACAATGAAGCAGCACTTCAAATTTTGAAAAAGCGCTCCACTGGCATGTTAGATGGAATTTCTGCAGCCAAAATAGATTTGATAGGCGATGGCACGGCTGTGGAAGCCGCCCAGCGTGTTACAGGAGTTACTGTGGTGGATGGTAAGTATATGTATGTTAGGGGTTTGGGTGATAGGTATTCAAAAACCACCCTGAATAATGTTGATATACCCGGCCTGGATCCTGACAAAAATACACTTCAGTTAGACATTATTCCAACGAACCTTATTGACAACATGGTGATCAGTAAAAACTTTACTGCGGACTTACCAGCCGACTTTACAGGGGGCCTTATGAACATCGAGATCAAAGACTTCCCTGAACGTAAAATATTTAATGTTTCTGTGGGGACCTCCTACAATCCGGATATGCATTTTAATGCGGATTATCTCACATACGATGGCGGGTCTACGGATTTTTTAGGGTTTGATGATGGTACCAGGGCTTTGCCTTCGGAAGCGCGTCAATCAAATATCCCATCACCATTTAGCGGTCATCCGCAGGAAGAGGTTACCAGTTTTATTAATAGTTTCGACTCCCAATTGGGTGCAAAGCGTGAAAATAGTTTCATCGATTACAGTTTCAGCATGTCTTTGGGAGATCAAATAGATTTGAATAAAAGCGAAAATAGCGCATCGCAATCGCCAAAGTTGGGATATATTTTTTCCATGTCATATAAAACAGATTACAAATACTTCGACGAAGTCTCTTATGGCGAATATCAAAACATAGATGACCCGAATGTTAATGGAATGCGTTATGCAACTGTTCAAAACGGAGCACTGGGAGAGCAAAATGTTTTAGTTGGCCTGCTTGGCGGCTTAGCCTATAAAAATAAATTTAATAAATACCGCTTAACCGTTATGCGTTTGCAAAACGGCCAAACCCGTTCCGGTATTTTTGATGTTGATGACAATGGAGCTGCAACCGGTCAGTCCGGTTACATTGGGTTATCTCATGTCCTTGAATACCATCAGCGATCACTTACAAATTTATTGCTAAATGGTAAACATGTAATCAACCAAACAGGTTGGGATATCGATTGGAGAATATCACCGACTTTTTCTACTCTATATGACCCTGATATCCGAAAAACAACTTTTGAACTGAACGAAAACAAAGACCCTGAATTTAATGCCGGCTCCGGAGGTTTTCCCTCAAGACGGTGGAGAGAGTTAAATGAATTAAACGCCACCGGAAAAATAGATGTATCCAGGTCCTACGAGTTTCAAGGTCAGGAAGCTAAATTAAAATTTGGCTTTAGTCATACCTATAATAACCGCGATTATGAAATGCTCTCCTATACCGTAAAATTTTATGGGCCTGAGCGCTCTTTTACCAAAGCAGATCCTTCATTGATATTACAACCGGAAAATTTTTATCCCAATATGCCTTATTCAATTGCATACCAAACCGATTTTAATGATCCGAATTCCAATGAATACAATTCTAATGTACAAAATACTGGGGTATACCTCTCCAATGAGCTTTCGCCATTACCCAATTTAAAAACAACCATCGGATTAAGAATGGAATATTATGTACAGCGGCACACTGGTCGTGATATAAGTTATGCAAATGGAGATATTGCAAATGGAAAAAATCTTGATAATGATGTAGTATTGGAATCAATCGACCTGTTCCCTGCTCTGAACCTAATATGGTCAATAAAAGAAGAACAAAATCTGAGAGCTTCTTATTCCAAAACTATTGCACGTCCATCTTTTAAAGAGCTCTCTTTTGCTCAAATCCTCGATCCCATCAGTGACCGTATTTATAACGGAAGTCTTTTTGAATATCCCGACTGGGATGGAAAATTAGTCGAAACCCGTATTGACAACTTCGATATTCGATGGGAGCACTTTTTTGAAGGAGGTCAAAATATTTCAGCCAGTGTTTTTTATAAAAACTTTAAAAAACCAATTGAGCTGGTTCGTATTCGCGCACAGCAAACCAGTACTGAATATCAGGCCAGAAATGTGGGGGACGGAACACTTTACGGGTTTGAATTGGAAGCCAATAAAAACATGGGTTTCTTATCGCCTTCATTAGAGGCTTTTTCGATTAGCGGTAACGTAACTTTTGTTTGGTCGGAAATTGATATGACAGATATAGAATATCAAGGACGAAAAGAATACGAAAAAACCGGTGAGAATATTGATAAAACAAGAGAAATGGCAGGGCAGGCGCCTTACGTAGTTAATGGTGGTATTACTTACAATAATATGAAATACGGGTTGAATACAGGATTATTCTATAATGTTAAAGGACCCACTTTACTCGTGGTAGGTACCGGTTTGTTCCCCGATATATATACTGATTCGTTTCACAGTCTAAATTTTAGTTTCAATAAAAAATTTGGAGAAGAGCAAAAAGCAACACTTGAGTTTAAAGTATCGAATTTGCTTGACGATACAAAATACAGTTATTACAAATCTTACCCCGAAATTAAGGAAACATACGATCTTTTTAATCCTGGTCGAACATTCAGCCTTGGTTTTAGTTATAAATTTTAGAAGCTATATTTGTTTTTAAAAAAAAGGAAGTTTTGGCTTCCTTTTTTTGTGGCTGATAATCAGGTTTTTGTTAAAATGACCCAAAAATAAATCAAATTTATTTGCAAAAAGGTTTTGAATGTAAAAATATATCTTCTACTTTTGCACCCGCTTTGATAGAAAAGGCGCAGATATTTGAAGGAGATAGAGCTTGGAGTTTAGATGAATTAGGAGGGGCTGAGGCGATTAAAAAAAAGTTTTAAAAAAACTTTAAAAAAATGTTGTCAGCGGAATAAATTAGCTTTATCTTTGCAGCCCGCAAAAGAAGGAATTGAAGGGAAAGGAGCGGGAAATGATCTTTGAAAATATTAGGTAGCAAACCCTGTAAGGTAGGATCGGT
>NZ_JBSRDC010000080.1:0-56439 GCF_055145285.1 Salinivirga sp.
CCACGACTAAAACTTAGTTTCGAACGTATTTTATTATTAAACAACTATAAAATAGCATGTTACTTATTGTATTTTTTGTGGCGAGCTCTATATGACCATTGAAATCAAAATTATAAACATATAAATCTAGCACTCGAAAAAATGGGTGGTTTTCTTGCAGACAAATAAAGAAACACTGATAAACCGCTTTAAGTGACGCATCTATTCTTTAAACCATTATCTGTTTTGTACAAATTATCACAAAATCTTTTTGTGTGTTGCAACGCTAAAAACAGGACACGAGAACTAAAAACAAAAGAATAGGGGTGGTCATTTTATATCACCTCTATTTTTTTATGCACCTTACCGACATGCCAAAGCGTTGGTCGGCAAAGTCAACATAGCTTTTCCGGCCATTTTTACCAACGAACAACAACCACGCCCGTCCACGAAAACTTTTACTGCGCGTCCAGTAATTTCCATTTTGGTTCAGGTCAAGAAACTCACCGGTTTCTGTTCTCCAGCCACTCTGAGTTGCTTCAAATCCGCTGCAACCTCCTTGTATAATCTCTTTTGAGGGGTCCTTGTTGTCGCGGGCTATTAGAAACAAAAGCTGCATGAAATCTGCTTTTGTAGGAAGCGCCCACCCTTCGGGGCAAACTTCTTTGGCTGTTTCCCAGTTGTAAAGGTATCCATGTTTAGTAATATTTTGATTATTGTTAAGGTACGGCCAACAGCCTTTTGGGGTTTTGTAGGCCAGGTTTTCTGCCATCCACACCTGATTGCCAATGCGCATGGTTTTATATTGTTTTCCATCACGATGATCAATAAGTTTAATACCTTGAATGTTTTTTTCGTTTTCAGCAGATTGGGTGAAGATTGGGGTTACTTTGCCAATAAGTATCAGCGTAGCAAAGATTGTTATTAGTTTAATTGCTTCAGTAGTTAAACGCATGAATTTGCCTGTGGCTTAGAATTGGCTTGTTCAGTTTTCAATTTACTAAACTTTTCATAATAAATAAAAAAAAGGATCAGTTTTCCCTGATCCCCTTTTTGTTAATTAACAGCTTGCTTCTTTTTCGTTTTGTTTTTATGAAAAGCTTTTTTTAATGAATAAGGTTGCTGATTTTTATTCCGGCATAGATCATACGTGGTAGTCCCGGTCCGTATATATATCCCGGATCGCGGTCATCTCCGTAATCAAAGTCGTCCTGATAAGAATTGAATAAGTTTTTTACTCCGGCATAAAATTGCATCGTGGCACCATTCAACTTCCAGTTAAACCGGGCTTTTATACCGATGTCATAAAAAGGATTGCTCTCCCGCAATTCTCCTTCTGAATTTGTTGGAAGTGTATTGCCAAAGTATGGAACCAACATTGAGCCTGTATAGTTTCCGGTTAAAGAAATCCCAGTTTTTTTTATGGGTTGGTAATCTACAGTAACATATCCATAATCATTGGGCGTGCGAAAAAAGGTTTTTTCTCCAAATTCCTGTGCATTTTCGTATTTGCTGCTTTGGTATGTGAAACTGCCTTTGAGCGTCAGTTTTTCTGTTGGAACAACGTTGACTTCTATATTTACACCTGCTACTGTGGCCCCACCTTCAGCATTGATGCGTGTATAAATTACTGTTCCCGTTGAATCCGGATCTGAAAAATCATTGGCAAATGCATCTACAAGGTGGGTATAAAATCCTTCTGCAAGTATTCCCACATAA
Organism: Salinivirga sp.; assembly: GCF_055145285.1. Classification (NCBI taxonomy): domain Bacteria; kingdom Pseudomonadati; phylum Bacteroidota; class Bacteroidia; order Bacteroidales; family Salinivirgaceae; genus Salinivirga; species Salinivirga sp. The sequence continues at coordinate 1,699 of NZ_JBSRDC010000080.1, forward strand.
GCATTTCCTATTTTTTTATTAAAGTCAATAGATGCCATTATGCTGTGGCTGGTTTCTTGTTTCAAATCGGGATCATTTTCATGAAGCACTTTGCGCGCAGTAGAGGTTTCTAAGTGAAGGTCTTCATCGTAAATTTGAGGTGCACGGTACCCCTGGCTGTAGCTTATACGGGATTGTAAATAGTTGAAAAGGTCATATTTTACAGTAAGTCGGGGACTTATTACATTACCGGATTTGTCAGCTTCAGAAATAAAATCTTTAACCATGTAATGATCAAAACGCACACCAGCTGTTACTTTTAGTTTTTCATAAGTAATGTTGTACTGGCCAAAAGCACTAAATGTGTTGGTTTTTTGATCGGTAATTGTAACATTCTCTGTATGCGGAATATAGAAAGATGTGTCATTATTTTCTCCCACAATTATTTCAATACTGTCCAGTTCAGGGTATCCTAATTTGCTGTCTTTAAGCCAGGCTCCCTGATTTTCTATACCCAGCGTAATCTGGGCCAGATTAAGATGCATGTGATATTGTGCCCCGGTAGTATAGGAGAAATCCTGGGTATATCCGTAATCGGATAGTGATTGCCCGGCACCATAATAAGAATCACGTTCGACCTTTTGGCCTGATGCAAATAGTGATAGCTTGTCGTGTTCCCTGAAAAACTGGTCATAAGTTAGGGCTCCTGTTGTGATTTTGTGTTCAAGGGCTTCAGCAATGGTTGATTCATGAAGCGGATAGTTAAATTTGTTGCCACCGCGCCGTTTTTCCTGAATATGAAAGATATCAAAAGATACGCGGCTACGGTTTGTAAACCGGTGAAACATACGGCTTCCTATTGTTGTGTTTTTTATGTCTGATAATTCTGAAAAGTCATCGCCATTGGCATCAAAGGGTGCTCTTTTTCTATAAAATCCATATAAAGCCATGCCGGTTTTACTGTCGGAAGAGATGAGTGATGTGTTGAGCTTTGCTGTAAAATCGGATGCTGGGTTGGCCTCTTTGAGTCCCACACCAATACTGCCGCGGCTTATATCCATTTCATATGAGTTGGTAATCGGGTCTTTAAGTATCAGGTTAATGGTTCCTGCTATGGCATTGCTGCCATAAAGAGCTGAGCCTCCACCACGAACAACCTCAATTCGTTCTATCATATTTTCGGGAATGAGTTCAAGCCCGTAAACTCCGGCCAGGCCACTAAAAATGGGTCGGCTGTTAATTAAAATTTGAGAGTAGGGGCCCTCCATTCCATTCATTCTAACTTGTGTAAATCCGCAGTTCTGGCAGTTATTTTCCAGTCGTAATCCCGGCGAAAAGTCAAGCCCTTCGCTTAAGGTAGCAGCCTGAGCAAAGTCAAATACTTTGGGGGATATGGTAGAAACTATAACGGAGGCATCTCGCCTGTTGGTTTTGTTTCGGTCCCCGGTTACAACAACCTCCTCGAGGTTGAGTACGTCCTTTTTCAAATCGAATTTAATTTCTTTTGTTTGGCCTGCCTCCATTTTTATCTGTAAAGATTTAGGGGCATAGCCCAATGCCTGAGCGGTAACTGTAAATTCCCCTACAGGCATATTCATTATTCGGTAATGGCCGGTTTCATCTGTGGTGGTTCCTATGGTAGTGCCTTCAATTAGTATGGTGGCAAAGGGAATGTGTTCGCCACAGCAAGTTACGTGACCTACAAGATTGGCATCGGTGCGGGATTCTTTTTGAGCCAATGCCGATATCGAAATACTAAAAAGAAGGATATATATTATTGCTAATTTGAAATTCATTGTTGTGAGTTTTTATTTGTCTGATGTATCGCCCACATTAAATTAATGGGGTAATTAAAACGGGAATAATTGGGAAAAGAGCCGATGGACTGGTGTTGCCAGGTTCTTATTTTAAAGGAGGTGCCCGAAGCGGCTTAAAAGTGAGGAAAATTTGACCAGGACATTTTTTTCTTTTAATGCTCAAAATTATTCCGGGAGCAAATTTTAAAGCCACAGTAAATAATAAAGATGCTATGAATATCAGGTCGAAATGACTCAATAATACATATTCCAATAAATTATGATGGTGCTTTTTTATTGGGGCAGTATCTGAAGTTTTATTGAAGGGATGTGCATGCACGATTAAAGTACCATCGTTTGCCTTATGTACATGCAAATAAATTGCTTTATTGGCAATCATAAAGATTGCTGTGAGAACTAATATTATGGATAAAAACCTCTTAAACACTGCATTTTATATTACCGGGGACAAACTTAAAGAATATTAACATGTGTGTTTTTGTTTCGTATAAAAATGTACGATTACGAACAAATTACTTTTATACACTACATTTTTTTCAATTGTCGATTCCCTAATGTTTATAATCTTCGAAAGCAAAGATGTAGGTTTTGTCCGAGACCTGCAATCACTAAAAGTAAGGATAATCTACGGGGTCAATCCCTATTTTTAGGGATGTCGTTTAAAATGTCAGATGCATCAATGAGTTTAGCCGTTACAGCATAGATGGCCATGCCCGAGGTTGTTCTGATTCCCAGCTTATTGCTGATGTTTTTCCGATGCGATATTACTGTATGCGTACTGATGTGAAGTGTTTCTGCTATTTCTTTGTTGGAGAGTCCAAGGGCCATTTGCTTCAGTACTTCGATTTCTCGTTCCGAGAGCAGTTGGTAAACAGGTGGCTTTTCTGTTTTTTGAGTAAGGTAACGTACTACAATACTTCTTATTTCCTCTTCTGTATCGCTCAAATAAATAACATCCTGATAATCCTGGTGCAAATTTCGATGGTATATTGTAGTTATGATACCAATAAGTATGGTGGATTCGAATTTTTCCAATACTTGCGGACGTAAACGAGGTCCACGGCAGCAACCCAGGGGATTAAGCAACACCAGGTCGTGGTTTTTTTCATTTTTTTGAGCTAAAAATGCTTCCCAGCTTTCGATTTGGTCAATTTTTTCAATGCATGATATTGAGCGCAATATCTCTGCTAATCCCTGCCTGATAATGTCTGATGGCTCAATTATGAGTATTTTGCAGTTTTGAGTCATTTGGTTGATTTTTCTTCAAGTTGGCGCACTAAGGGAATTAAAATCTCATCTTCAATTTTTGCATGCGCTTTTAAATCAGCATCGAGTCGGTCGAGTGTTAGAATAATGTTGCGGCGAATACGATAATCTTCATCAAAAGGGAGGTATTTGATAAGTAGTTGCTTCAAATCATCGAGTTTTTCTTCAATATTGTCGTGGTTTTCGCGATAGGTGTCCACAGAATATTCAGCAGAAATTTCATCAGGGAGTTTCTGATTCTCCGTATAAAGGCTAAGAATATAAGGAAAAGCTATGTCGTTTTCATACTCAAAATGCCGGTCCGCCTCATTTCTGTATTCCGCGAAAAATTGCTTGACCATTTGTATGGAAGTGTGATCGTTTTTTTCGGCAAGCAATGCTATGTTTTCAGCAATTACCGGATAGAGCTCCTGAGTATAGTATTCGTGAGATACTGATAAATATTCTACAATAGATTTTATTGTGTCAACAGGTAATTCAACATTGGGTGTGTGTTCCGGGTCAAGTTGCATTTTAAGCAAAACCATTAATAGATCAGGATTGATCGCTTTTTCTTTGGCTATTTGCTCAATTGTTTTTTCTCCTAAGCCGGGAAAAATGCTTAAACGTTCCAATACCAGAATTAACTGCGGGTATTTATATAGAATATTTGCCAGCTTGTGCTGCTTTGTCATGGTTTCCATACTGAAATATTTTATGCAAAGTTAATGAAAACCAATTTTATTATCGGATTTATAGGCATTGTTTAAGTGAACTGTGATTTGTGACAGTTTCAATTTGGAGTTTGTAGCTCATCATTAGTCACGGCGTGCGATTATTAATAATCAACAAGAAAGCAAAAGCTTCTGTGCATTTCATTAACTAACACACAGCGACTGCCCTAAAAATGACATGACCGAATACAAAATATAAATCAGCAGTTACTGTGTCAGCCCAAAATGGATAGCTATCTGTCCTGTCAAGTTTATGAATTTGTTATCTTTAAACCCTAATAAAAAATGAAAGTGATATGAGATTACTTCTACTCCTGCTTACAGCATTAATGCTTTCTGGTTGTGCAGCACACCGATATGCTAAAAAAGCTGAAAAGTTCGATGAAGCTGGGTTATATAAAGATGCTGCAGAGTTTTATTATGAGTCGGTAAAACGAAAACGTACCAAAGTAGAAACCAAGCTTGGGTTGCAAAAAAATGGACAATTGGTGTTAAACGATTTGTTGACTGAGTTTGAAAAAGATTATCAGCAAAATGAAACGCAGGAAGCCGTTTATAGCTACGAAGCAGCCAAAAATTATCATGATAAGGTAGCCGGGGTAGGTGTTGACCTCACTTTTCCTGACCGCTACTATGCATATTACGATGAAGTAAAAAACACCTTTATTGCCGATAAATATATCGAGGCTTCGGAACACCTCGACCGGGAGGAGTTCAATAAGGCTGCAACAATTTTTAAAGAAATTGTACGGATTTCGCCAAACTACAAAGATGCGCGCAGTAAGCAGGAAACGGCACTTTATGAACCGCACTATCGCAAAGCCAACAATTACCTTGATGAGGGTAAATTTCGTTCTGCCTATTATTTATTCGATCAAATCGCACGAGAAACCGGTGGATATAAAGATGCTTCAGGATTGAAGCAGGAAGCAAGGGAGAAGGGAACCATTGATGTTTTAATCCCCAGGCTAAAAGTTTCAGGTAAAGCTGCCAGAAAAAATAATCCAATTTCGATTTCGGAAATCACCAATGCCATTTCCAAACATGATAATCCATTCATCAATATCGTGGACAGATCGGCTTTTAATATTAATAAAATGAAGTACCGGGATGGTTCTTATGATTTAAAGGCGCTTAATTTGGCAGGCATTGAGGCTCTTTTGTTTGCCGAGGTGGGTGATGTGCAAAAAATAGAGGGTAAAACACACGTGGAGACCAAGCGCGGGTATATAAAAGAAGTGCATACCTACAAAGACAAAGAGGGAGTAGAACGAAAGAAAGAAACGTTTACTAAAACAACTTATAAAGTTTACAGCAAAACCAACAGTGCTTCTGTAGAGTTATCTTATAAAATGCTTGCCACGGCTACCGGAAGCCTAATGATTTCCGATGATCTTAAAGATACCCGTACCGATGCGGTTGAATTTGGGCGCTTTAATGGCAATGTAAATAAACTTGTGCCTGGTTATTGGAAATCTTTGAAATATGACAGCGACGAAGATGTTATTCACGACAATATATACCGCGTAAGGCAGTTAAGAAGATTAATGGGTGCTTCCGATAAAATTACAACAGTGAATTATTTGCTCGAAGCGGCTGCCGGAAATGTAGTATCAGGATTGGCATCGGCTGTTAATAATTATAATCCGGAACAATAAAATGACACTTATGCGAAAATTAGGCTTAATATTCAGTCTACCCCTGTTGGCAGTTTTGCTTTTTTTATCATCCTGCAGTACAACAAAAAATACAGCAGAAGAGAATCCGGCACCTCACTGGGTGAAACAAAAACCCATTGTCCCAGGACATTATGTGGGCGTAGGCACGGTAATGAAAGTTGGTATTGCCCCGGAATATACGGCCAGGGCACGTAACCGTGCATTAAACGATATGGCGTCGAGCATATCTTCTACAGTAAGTTCTACTTCGGTATTGTACAAGATCGAAAATGCCTATGGCAGTACAGAAGCTTTTAACCAGCAAATAAAGATTGAAACAGATGAGTACCTCGAAGGTTTCGAGCCTGCCGACATATACGAAACGGAAGACCGATATTGGGTTTTTTACAAAGTTGATAAAGAAACCTACCGCAAGCGCAAAGCAGAAAGGAAGCGAAAAGCCATACAAACAGCCCTTGATAAACAAAAAGAAGCTGCTAAGTACGAAAAAGAAGGAAATGTGTTAGGTGCCCTCAAAGGTTATATTCAGGCCCTTGCCATTTTGAAGCAATATCTTGGCGAGTCATGCATGGCAGAGGTTAATGGAGAACAAGCCGAATTGGGAAGTTATTTGCTCAGTAAAATCGAAAAAATACGCAATGATATTCAAATAAAAGCCGAGCAGGAAACCTTGGTGGTAAAAAGGCATAAAATTGATGAACAACCTGTTAATTTCAAAGTAACCTATCAGGGCAATATGTTTGGCGGTGTACCGGTAAAAATGCATTATACCGGCGGATATTTAAAACGTGATGTGGTTTATGCATCGAAAAGTGCACGGGTAGCATGCATTATTTCTTCTACTTCGCCCAATACTCAGAATAATGTACTTACGGCCCAACTACATTGGCCGCAAATGGTGCAGAATGCCACAACAGATATGAGCATTCGACGATTACTCGATCCTATATCAATGCCCAAAACCAAGGTGAAAGTTAAAACGCTTCCGCCCGTGGTGGCACTTAAAATGAAATCTGCGGATGCTGGTGTTCAAAATCGTTTCAGGCAACTGCTGCACGAAAAAAATTTCGATTTTACCGAGAATCCAAATGCAGCTGACTTTTTAATTGAAGTTGATTATGATATTACAAAAGGCGAACAGGCCGGCGGACTTACTTCAGTATATTGTGGTGGAAATGTTCGCTTAATCAGCACGTCCGGTGAATTGTTGGAGCAAAAGTCTTCATCTGCTCAAAGAGGTGTGGGCAGGAATGAGCAAATTGCAACTAAAAATGCCCGGGAAGCTTTTTTTGATAATGCATTCAGACGTTATATGCCCGATTTGCTTGATAAAGTAGAGTAGTTGGAAAAATTTATTGCTGATGTTTCTGCAGAATAACAAATCCCAGTTTGTCCGGATGGTCGGCCACCCATTCGGTCTGTTCAACCTTGCGTAGCATCCAGACGCCCAACATATCGCCGGCAGCTGCCCAGGTGAAAAAAATTCCGAAAAGAAGCCAATAGGGGTTGCCGGTTGCTATTCCTGTTAAACCGGGAATGATGCCCATTAAAATTAATGGCATAATTGCACCCAGCAGGTAGTGTGATTTTTTGAGGGGTTCCTTACAATGACAATAAGGGGTGAGCAGTGTCCATTTCATACCGAATTTAATTGAACGCCAACCTTTAGAAGCATATATAGCCCATGTAATACCATGTATCAATTCATGTATTATGGTGCCCAGAATGAGGGCGGGGATAAATTTTATCAGAATATTCTCCAGACTATCGGCTAATGTGGCAAGGGGCCATAACATGAGGTAAGGAGTCACAAATGTTGCCGCTACAGGAATTGTAATGATAAGCGCAAATAAGTTTGCCCTGGCAATGGTAGTTGTGTGAACTTTGGGGCTTTTATTGGTCATTGGGTCAAAAACAAACAAAAGGTACTGCCCTGCAGAATTTACAAGGCAGTACCACTTTTGTTTTATTACATTCTCATTTTTTTCCAGTTCTCTTTCATAATGTCAATGTCACCCATCCAGTCCTCGATTTCCTGCTCGTGTTCTACCTCTTCGTCAAGAATTTGGGTAACGATGTTATAAGTTGTGTGGTCCTTGCCATAAGTCATGTTGGCCAGCTCCTGGTAGCGCTTAATGGCACAGCGTTCTGCATCCAAATTTTGTTCGAGTATTTTCTCCACGTATGGATCTTCAGGTGGCATATATTCACACTTACTCAGTTTCATCCACTCAGCGGGGCTTAAAACCGGAGTTCCGCCCAGTTGGTCAATACGGTTGGCCAGCATATCGGCGTGATTCAGTTCCTGGTCTGCGTGCACCTGCAATTCAGGTTCAATATCTGTACGCATTGGCCCCTCAATTACGCGGCTGCCAATCCAGTACTGGTAATAAGCCAGCCACTCTTCGGCCAGGGCTTCATTGAGTTTGTTAATCAGGTCATCTACATCAAGATTCAGTATTTCTTTACCATGCTTTCCCATTTCTGTTCAATTTTTAAGGTTAACAATATATGTAAAATTTAAAATTATAGATTTTACATAAGATGTGACAGGCTATTGAGCTTTATGTTCGCGATAGCGGCTAATTTGAAGTTAGTCCAAATAAAATCTTTGTTTTGTTGCTGGTTTTATTGTTGTTATGCAGGTGGAATTTGTTATATTTGGTTTCAAAGTACTCCAAAACAAAACAATTATGTTCAAAACAAGGCTTATTATCCCCATTCGAAGGAATTCCAAAGAATCTATGCTACTCGTATTTTTATTGTTGCTTTTATTGTTTTTCCAGACTTGCACGAATGATATTCCTGAAAACAAAAAAATTGAGAATATTCATGCATTCACCAAACTATACGGTTATGTGCGATGGTTCCACCCCAGTGATGAAGCACAGGAAATTGACTGGAAAAAATTTGCCGTTTACGGTGTACAACAAGTTGAAAAAGCGCCGGATGATGAGGCTTTAAGGGATTCGCTTCTCAAATTATTTCGACCCATTGCGCCTACGTTAATAATTTCACTTGAAGGAGAACGCACCGTTAAATTTCCAAATTATAAACCTGATAATCCCGAAAAGTTCAAAAAGACTTATTGGCAACACTTAGGAGTAGATTTGGGAGGAAAATCAGACTTTTTTAAAAGTCGAAGGATAAATCGACCCAACCACAATGAAAACCAACAGGTTGAATTAAGTTATATGGGAGAAGTAAAAGAAGGTTGGGCCGGCAAAAAAATTCGTTTATCATTTGAGGCCAAGTCTGCAGGAAAAATCAAGGTTTTCTTTGGACCCACGTCAAACTACATATTCAAGAAAATTGCAGCAAATCCTACTGGTATTCAAGGCGAGATATTTGAATGTAACAAATGGGGCCAATGCCAAATGGACTGGGTTCCCAGTAAATCTGATAACGGGTTTATATTCGGAATTATAAGAATGGATTCTAAGACGCTGTATATTGATAACATCAAATTAGATTACCTCGTAAACGATCAATGGAAAACATATGCGATTGAAAACGGTACTTTTAAATTCAAACCTGAATTAAACCGAGAGTGGCCAATAGGAGTACCAAAAAAACTTCATTATAAAAAAAATGCTGAATGGGTAAAAAAGTATTCCGATAACAATCACGATTATTGTCTTAAACTTCCATATAGCGAAAAGCTATTCCAGGAAATTCCTCATGATAAGCCCTCTTTACTAAAATCAATAGGTTCCAACTTAAATATTCGTCTGCCGATTATGCTTTATGCTACTGAGGATTACACTTATCCCATTGGAGATACTTCAGAGTTAATAAAACTAAAAGAAACTATTGAAAAGGTAGAATATGCACATCCTTACAATTGGTTAGGGGCATATGTCAATGCCTGGAATGTCATTGAGCATTTTTTTCCATACCATGATGAAGGCAAATTGCAGTGGAAAAAAGAATTAGAACCCGGGATAACAGCATTGTACAATACTAAATCGAACCAATTGGCATTGAAAGTATTTAGGAAACTGATGAGTAAAACGAAAGATGGTCATCTAACGATTCAAAGCCTTTATGAGGACAAAACCTGTTATTTACCTCTTCGCTGGCAGTGGATTAATGAACAACTATTAATAATTGGTTCCAGGGATAATGAAATTCCTCGAGGAAGTATTGTAAAAAAAATAGAGGATCAGCAGGCAAAAGCCTATTTCAATAAAGTCAGCCCTTTGGTGCCAGCTCCCACCAAAGGGTATCACTTTTACAGAATGGAAAAATATGCACTTAAAGGAGCTTGTCATGACAGCATTAAATTATCAATTAATGTGCATAAGGGAAAGACGAGGAAATTATACCTGCATTTTAACCACAGTACTCCTCTTTTTCGTAATCCAAATGATACACTACGCAGGTTTCGCTTATTTGAAAATGGGATTGTCTATTGCAACTTAGAAAGGCTTGGGCATGATTCATATATAAATCATTTAGATCAAATAAAAAACAGCAAAGCAGTCATTTTCGATCTACGGAACTACCCATCTAAAGCTGCATTAACAATTATAACACAATTACTCAAACACAAAGACACAATTAAGCCGTATCAACTGCCAAAAGTGATATTACCTGATAGAGAAAATATGGATTACAAAAATGCTGGCTGGAATCTTGAACCAGCAAAAAAACGTATAACCCAACCCGTAGTATTTTTAACAAATTCAATGGCCATCAGCTATGCGGTATCAATATTGCTCTGGGTCAAACATTATGGATTGGGAACCATTATTGGCCAGCCTACGGCAGGTACCAATGGAAATGTAAATTCCATTTGGCTTCCAATCGGAAAACTCAGGTTTACCGGTTTAAAGGTAGAATTCCCCGATGGCACTCAACATTTTGCCCGTGGTGTTTTACCCGATATTGAGGTCAAACAAACGGTTGAAGCTTTTCGCGAAGGTCGTGACTTGCAGTTGGAGAAAGCGGTGGAATACCTCAATGAACAGATAAATACAAATTAACTTTTTTAGACGGCGATTGACCTAACAATTATTTCTTTTGGCTGTTTCCTTTATAAAGTAAAGACTATGAAAATTTCAAAAGATATTACCGGATTAATTGGTAAAACACCGCTTTTGCAGGTTAAATCACCAGAGAGCCATGAAGGTTTGATGTTGGCCAAAATGGAATCGATGAATCCCGGTGGCTCGGTCAAAGATCGGTTGGCCTGGGCCATGATCAGGCACGGTGAGGAAAACGGGTTGATTGAGCCGGGTACCGTAATCATAGAGCCTACCAGTGGTAATACTGGTATTGGCCTGGCCATGGTGTGTGCGGCACGCAACTACAGGCTCATTGTAACCATGCCCGAAAGCGTAACCATTGAGCGCCGCAACCTGATCAAAGCCTATGGAGCTGAGGTGGTGCTAACTTCGCCGGATGAGGGTATGCGTGGCTCCATCGACAAAGCTTTAGAATTACAGAAACAGCACGAAAAAAGCTATATTCCTTATCAATTTAAAAATGAAGCGAATGCCCAAATGCACCGCGAAACCACTGGTCCGGAAATCTGGGAGGATACAGACCAAAAGGTTGATGTATTTGTGGCCGGAGTAGGTACCGGCGGCACTGTGAGTGGTGTGGGAGAGTTCCTCAAGAAGCAAAATCCCGATGTGCAAATTATCGCAGTAGAACCCGAAGGATCACCTGTTCTGTCGGGCGGGGAGCCCGGGAAACACGGAATTCAGGGTATCGGGGCCGGTTTTGTGCCCGAGGTTTTGAACCGTGAAGTGATTGATGAGGTTTTTAAAGTTACAGACGATGCGGCTTTTGAGGGAGCCACAAAATTGGTAAGGGATTACGGAATTTTTGCCGGAATATCTTCGGGAGCTATTTACCATGCTGCTGTTGAAATAGCACGTAGGCCTGAAAACCAGGCTAAAAATATTGTTTTTATCGTATGTGATACCGGGGAGCGATATTTGAGTTCACCTTTGTATGCTGCTGATTAATTGTTTTATTCGCTTGTGGTTATAATTAAAAGCTTATAAAATGGAACAAAGAGATTATTTGAAAGATCAAATTGATCAGATGGGTAAAGCATTGGCCAAAATTTTGAGCGATTTGATGGGCCTGAAAACTAAAAATGAACCACAAAGCGTTTTTAGCCAGGTAAATCAACAGCTAAAAACCCAGGTTGACCTTGATTTAGATAAACTTTTGAAATTTTCTACTGATGAACGGCAAGTATTTCTGGAAAATGACACTTTTAATGCCGCTAATCTGGAAAAACTCGCCAAAATATTAAAAGAAATGGGTAACCTGGCAGCAGAAAATCGTGCTGATTATGTATCAGCATATTTTAAGTTGGCTCTTGAACTATTGAATTCGGCTGATGAGAAGTCTAAGGCCATATCACTGGAGCGAATACAGGAAAAACAGAACCTTGAAAAATTAATTGAGCAATATGCCTGAATTTTATAGAAATCAAAATAGAAAATTGGTGCAGGAAACCATAGAAGCACTATCATCTGAATCATCTTATGAGTTGGTTTATATGCCAAAGCACGGGCGTACCATGCCATCGGTTAAAGTTTTGGGCGATTTGGTTGACAAACTCCGCGAGGTGATTTTTCCGGGTTACTTCGGCAATGCTTCCTTAAGACCAGAAACTTATGAGTATCACATAGGCGTAAATACAGATGCTGCTTATCGTTTGCTCGCTGATCAAATCCGTAAAGGAATGTGCTTTAGTTGTACACAGGGTAAAACTCAGAGTTGCGAAGAGTGCGAAAATAGGGCACCTCAAATGGCCGCGGAGTTTATTTCGCGGTTGCCCGAAATAAGGCGATTACTTGCTACAGATGTTCAGGCACTTTACAAAGGCGATCCGGCTGCCAAAAACGCCGGTGAAATTATTTTTAGTTATCCTGCCATACGCGCCATGACCAATCATCGTATTGCACATGAACTCCGTTTATTGGAGGTTCCGGTAATTCCCCGTATCATCGCTGAAATGGCACATTCTGAGACGGGTATCGACATTCATCCCGGCGCGCAAATCGATGAAGGTTTTGCCATTGACCATGGTACCGGTGTGGTGATTGGAGAAACAAGCATTATTGGTAAAAATGTAAAGTTATACCAGGGTGTAACGTTGGGAGCAAAAAGCTTCCCCCAGGAAGAAGACGGTACACTTGTTAAGGGTATACCCCGGCATCCCATTGTGGAAGATGATGTGGTGATATATTCCAATGCATCGGTGCTCGGCCGCATTACCATCGGAAAAGGTTCTGTAATTGGAGGCAATGTATGGGTAACCCGCGATTTGGCCCCAAACTCACGGGTACTTCAACGTAAAGCCACCGCTACCATGTTTGAAAATGGGGCGGGGATATAATTCAAGTTGAGTTAACATGCTTTGTATAAAACTTCTTCCCGAATTTCATGATATGTGTTTTTAAAGCCTCATTTTGTGTGTTTTCAATATGAACTACATCTACAAAATACGGTATAGGTAATTCTTCATTCAGCTTGCTTTTTAAGTTCATCAATACCTTTGGATTTATTTTACTGCCTGATACGGCAATATCCACGTCGGAACCCTTTTTATGGTTACCCATGGCACGTGATCCAAAAATAAAAGCCGCTTCAACTTCACTTGTAGCTTCAAGAACTTCCATAATTAGATTGTATGTTTTATCATAAATGCCAAAAGGGTTTTCCATAAAAATACTTTTTAAATCGTTTCGCTAATCTTCTAAATTATTGCTAAGATATACCTTAAATTTTTCAATTTCAGGAAAGAAGAGATTTACAATGCTGTTTAATACCTCGTTGAAAATTTTTTCGTTGTAAGTATGCGCCATAAGGTTTCTTTGATTTAGCATCTCAAGCCAAGCTTCTCCATTGTTAATTATCCCTGCTTTGAATGCGAGTTTGATGGCATCTCTTGGGAACTTGACAGATTCACCCTTACTTTCGAGAAAATCTTTCATTGTTTTCCATGCCAATTCAAAAGTATATTCAAATCTTTGAACTAATCCTTCTTTCTCAAGTTCACTTAGTTTATCAAATGAGCAAACCGCTTCATTCAATTGTATAAATGCACCATGGAAGTTTTCATAGCGCTGCTTCCATCTTATTGACTTAGAATTTTCCATTGGGTAAACAGGTTTTATGCAAAGTTATTAAAAAACAAGGATATGATTCAGGCTGGTTGGTCTTATCTTTTTTTTGACGACCAATCGGGATAGCCTGCCCTGCTGCAAGCGGTTTTTTTTCCCGGTAACAAGCTGTTTATATTTATTTTTCACAATAATCATATGCGTGCCTTGGTCCGCCGAAGCTACGCGAAGTCGTAGTGTGTTTCCGCCAGCCAGCATATGTCATGGGGGTTTCATAACTTAATGAGGGAACATCATCGTAAAGCCACCGCTACCATGTTTGAAAATGGGGCGGGGATATAAATTATCCGATCTTGGTTTCAGGTTTGTTAAGTCACGTTTATTTTCTCACCTTCTGTACAAATTCTTCCACTTCGGGCACGCCACCCTGATACACCAAATATCCGTTGTAAGGCTCGCGCTCGGTAATTTCATCGTTGATTGGTGTAAGCATCATTTCTTTGACTTTTTCAGGATCATCGGTTTGTCCAAGGGCCCAACCCAGCTTGATGAACGCCACCTCCGGAAGCATATTGCCGGCGGGAACAATGCCCCGCGCCATCATGTCGCGGCCGGTATCGTAAACAAACATGTGTACGTAGCCCCAAATGGTCTGTAATGTCATGTACATGTGCACCCCTTTTTCGTGGGCACGCTCTATGGCCGGATACAATTCTTTGTTCACGTGACCAAGTCCAGTGCCCACAATTATTATCCCTTTGTAGCCGGCATCAACCAGTGCGTCAATTGTATCGGGTTTCATGCCGGGGTAATAGTAGAGCATGGTAACCTTATCGCTGAAATAAGGTAAAATTTTCACGTTACGGTCCTTACGGCGGGGTTTGTAATCTTTGTGGATATGTTCTATTCCGGTTCGTCTGACCATGGCCAGGGGTGTGTGTCCAATTGTTCGGAATGTGGAGCGGTATGAAGAGTGCATTTTTCGCACACGGGTGCCCTTATGCAACAATCCGTAATCGTCTGAAGTTGGCCCAAACATAGAAACCATCACCTCGGCAATGTCGCCGTGCCCGGCTGCGTACATGGCGTGCATGAGGTTCAGTGCGGCATCGGAGCTTGGGCGATCCGAAGAACGCTGCGAACCTACCAGCACGATAGGTACGGGTGCATTTTGTACCATAAAAGTCAAGGCTGCCGCAGTGTGATGAAGTGTGTCGGTTCCATGACCTATCACAATGCCATCAATACCCTTTTCTATTTCTTTGCCTATGGCTTTGGCCAGGGCAATGTATTGGGCAGGCCCCATATTTTCGCTGAATACCGCAAACACCTTTTCGGTTTCAAGGTTGCAAATATCGGCCAGCTCCGGCACAGCACCATAAAGCTCACCGGGCGAAAATGCCGGTATTACAGCGCCTGTTCGGTAATCGAGCCGAGAGGCAATTGTGCCACCTGTTCCAAACAATTTTACACCAGGCAGCCCTTTTGAATAAGGAAACTCTTGCTCAGGAATGGCATAGTTGGCCTTACTGTAGCCAACCTCTTTCATGGTGTTGATGGTTTTGATGTCGATACCGATGTTGTATCCGGTGGCAATTTTCATTACAATGTGTTCATCGTCCTGGTGTTCGGCGCGTGGAAGCACGGTTCCTTCAAAGTTCCCACGCGTTGTTTCCATTTTGGCTTTTCCCCAAACGCGTACGTTATATTTTTGTAATATGGCTAATGCTTTTCCTGTATAGCCCTGAAATATATCATTATCCATGTCAATTATTTTTTACTGTTGAGTTCTTTTTTTAGGGTGGCATAATCAAGATTTCCCATTGCACGGTGGCGTAGCTCGCCCATGATCCAGTTGTTTTCAGCATCATGATTAGTTTTTCGACCGATTTCGCGGAATTTTTCACGCAAAAAGTCCACCGGTGCAATAATTTCTTCTTTGCCATGTGGTTTATAGCGAATATCTGTTAGCACGGATTCAAATTCCATTTGCGGCTGTTCATAAATCATTGGCAGCATGGGATACAATATGTTTTTCTCCAGTTTGCGTTCGCGTGTAAATTTGAACATTCCGTAAACTATGTGGTAATCGAAGTTTCGCCCCTGTTTGTAGTGACCCTCTACATATTTTAAGTACTGACCAAAGAAAGTCCCTGTAAATTTGGGATCGAAATCAAGTTCTTTTATAACCCTTTCTATGTGTGGAAAGAGGTTTTTACTTAGAATAAAAGTAAATGTGTCTTCTGGAATATCCCATTTTTTAAGTTGCTTGTAACGGTCAATAATATCCTTTGGCAAGTTTTCCCGTAGTTTTTCAATATAGTCATCGGGCAATGGAATGGGCGCCGAATCAGTATCGGGATACATGCGGTCGGCACCGGGGAGCACCCGTTCAAAAATGGTTGTGCCATCTTCAAAAGACTTGCGTGTTTCTTTGGGAACTCCTTCAAAAGCCATTTGGCAACGTTCCTGTATGGTTTCCAGGGCGGTTTTAATATCATCTTCGGGTCCACGGAAAATTAGCATGGCATCTTTTTCACCTGCTTTGAGCGTTTTTTTCATCTCATCCCAGAATTTTTCATCGAATGTAGGTTGCAATTCCTCTGTATGAAACATGTTCGGATGCTCAAGACATGCCACAACCTTAAGTCTGCCTGAAAGTTCATCGGCAAACATTTTTCCTGGCTGCGTGAAGTGGGAGAGTATGCTCTGAAAATCAGGCAATTTTACCAGTACCAGTTTTTCATTTTGCTGGAGGTGATCTTTTTTAAATTTTTCTGAGATACTGAGTTTGTCAATATTCAGCATTTTATGACTTATTGCCCACTTCTCCGGATCAATCTTACGGGATTTAAGTTCCTCGCGAATGGCCAAAAGAGCCCATTGGCGGAAAGCTTCGTTGTGGGTAAGCTCGGGAATCCATTTGGTGTGCGATACTCCTTTAATCTCTACCCGCGTTCCTCCTTCACAGCTTACGTTCACGTCTTGTCGACCCGCGCCCGGGCCAGTAAGCACTTTTCCGGTGCTGCGGTTTAAAAATCGAATATAGTCACATGCTTCTTTTACCTCGTCGGGGTTTACCATGTCGGGGTAAGTTACCGTTTCGATCAATGGCATTCCAAGACGGTCTGTTTTGTATATCCGGTTGTGACCAACATCTGATATTTCGCGGCACGAATCCTCTTCAATACTTAGTTGAATGAGCCTTACGGTTTTGTTTTTTAATTCAATGGCACCTTCCACACCTAAAATAGCTGTGCGTTGGAAGCCAGTTGGGATGCTGCCGTCGAGGTATTGTTTACGGGTAATGTGCACTTCACCAACTACGTTGAGTTTCGAAAGTAGTGATATTTCCAGGGCAATGCCTAATGCCTCCCGGTCCATTAAAAATGGCGGTGTGTCATCAACCTCATAGGTACAGGCATTTTCGTTGTTGATGCGGTAAAAAATATTTTTCCGTGTTTTGAATTCCATCAGTGCCGTGCCGTCATATTCCCCCAATTCGCTTAAAGTTGGACGCATGTGTCGAATTAATTCGGCATCGTAATTATCGTCATCGTGATAAATGCCGGCCGGGCAACGGCAAAAAAGTTTGTATTTGGTTTTCAGTTGCTGGTGCACTTCCAAACCCGACATGAAACCAATGCGGTCGTAAGTTTTTTGGTCGGATTTTTTACGGGGTTGATAGCCAATTTCCTCCCGGGTAGCTTTATAATTGGCTTTGGGGTCGAAAGTATCTTTCATTGTTAAGAGGTTTAATCAAAAGGTAGCATTTTATAGTTTTTGATTGCAGTAACAGCGCTACCTTCATTCAAAATGCCCCTAAATGTAATGAACAGTTTTACAATTGCCAAATGTAGAGATGGTTTTTAGTAGTCAGTATATTTGAAAATATTTCAGGGTTCACTCGGTCACCGCCAAACCCTGAATGAGACACGGCGTGTGTATTTCGATTACCTGTACGAAAACAAAAATGGCCGGACAGTTCATCTACAAACACACACCGTGTCTGCGCTGTAAGCTATACCGGAGAGGTACCGCGCAGAACCGCTTCACGCGGATGGTAAACCATTAAAGCGCATCTAAAATAGATTTAATGCTTGCCCGGTTTTTATAATTCGGATCAAATTGCACGAAATCAATGATCCCGTCTTTCCCTATCACATAAGTTGCCGGAACGGGAAGTTTTGCATCTTTTTGATTGTTGTTTTCAGCAATATCTGCCCGAAGGAACGTTTTTATTTTTTTCTCGTATTTGTCCGTTACTTTAAATTCCACTCCATATTTGTTCATGATTTCACCGTCGGTGTCTGATAAAATTTCAAATTTGGCATCGGTTTTCTTAATTGTTTTTTGTACACCTTCCTGTTTCTCTGGTGTGACGGCAATTACTCTTGCACCTTTTTGGGTAATGAGCTTTAAGGAATCTTTATAGTTTTTTAAATATTTACTGCATACCGGGCACCAATAGCCCCTGTAGAAAATTAAAACAACTTTTTCATCTTTCAATACTTCATTGAGGTCAATGCTTTCTCCGGTTTGATTTTTTGCCCTGAAATTTGGAGCCTTGTCCCCGATTTTCAGGCCTTCAGGTGTGTTGGTGTCTGTATTTATCCCATACTGTTCGTAATTTTGAGCTTTAGCTGTTAGAGCAGCTATTAATAAGGTTAAAGTAATGGCAAAGTTTTTCATTTGTTTAGGTTTAATTATTACATATTACGTTAGTCGTATTGTTTTGTTTATCCTTACAACATTTTTCATAATGCTGACTATTAATAAAGTTATGCCGGCCAAACACATCTTGTTTTTGTTTTTATTTAGAAAAGGCATATTTTAGTCTTAAAAAGTAAAATTTAGAAAAATGTTGATCATTTAAATATCATATATGGGGAAATCTAAGCAGAAACCACACGACAGTGAGGCCCATTTGAGGAGTAACAAACGTTATTTTGATGTTGATGGGCCAGTTTTTTGGCCGGCGGCCGTGTTGATTGTTTTATTTATTGCCATTACGCTTATTGTTGGACAACCGATGGATAAAGTTTTTTCATCTATTCAGGATAATATTTCTGATTATGGTGGATGGTTTTTTGTACTATCGGTTAATTTTTTCCTCTTTTTTGTGTTTTTCATTGCCTTTAGCAAGTATGGTAGAATCAGGCTTGGAGGCGATCGTGCTAGACCTGAATTTTCGCTTGGGGCTTGGTTTTCCATGTTGTTCAGTGCGGGTATGGGTATTGGTATACTTTTTTGGAGTGTTGGAGAACCCATGAACCACTTCATGAGCCCTCCGCAAGGTGAAGGTGGAACTGTAGAAGCAGCCAGCTTATCAATGAAAACCACATTTCTTCATTGGGGAATGCATGCATGGGGGATTTATGCACTCGTAGGTATGGCGCTGGCATTTTTTACCTTTAATAAAAAGTTGCCCTTGACAATTAGCTCTGTTTTTTATCCTCTGCTGGGAGAAAAAGTTCATGGCCCATGGGGTAAAGCAATTAATGTCCTCGCTGTTGTGGCTACCTTGTTTGGTCTGGCTACCTCGCTTGGAATGGGTGTACAGCAGGTTAGCGCCGGGTTGGCCCACTTGTTTGATTTACCCGATACTGTAACATCTCAGGTGATACTGATTACACTGATTACATTTGCCGCAACAGGTTCTGTAATTGCCGGTTTGAGTGGGGGTGTAAAAAGGCTCAGTCAGCTTAATATGTACCTGGGAGCATTGTTTTTGTTATTCATGGTACTGGTGGGCCCTTCGTTATTTATTTTTGATTCTTTTATACAAAACGTGGGTGCTTATGTTCAAAATTTCTTTGAACTATCAACATGGACTGAAACATACCAGCAATCTGACTGGCAAAATGGGTGGACTGTATTTTACTGGGCCTGGTGGATCAGCTGGTCACCTTTCGTAGGAATGTTTATTGCCCGTATTTCGAGGGGGCGCACCATAAAAGAATTTGTACTGGGTGTACTAATTGTTCCTTCGCTGCTTACTTTTTTCTGGCTGTCAACTTTTGGCGGAAGTGCCATGTATCTGGAAATTAACGCTATGGCCGACATTGCGGGGGCAGTATCTGAAAATGTAGCCACATCGTTATATGTACTGTTGGAAGAGTTTCCACTATCTATGATAACTTCCATTGTGGGTGTTGTGCTGGTGACAAGTTTTTTCATAACATCATCTGACTCCGGATCTTTGGTTGTGGACAGTCTTACTTCAGGCGGAAAACTCGATGCTCCGGTACCGCAGCGTATTTTTTGGGCATTAACCGAGGGTGCTGTGGCTGCTGTTTTACTGTTAGGCGGAGGTCTTGGAGCCCTGCAAACGGCAGCAATCTCCACAGGCTTGCCTTTTGCCATCCTTCTGATTGTTTTGGCATTCAGTCTGCTGAAAGGTCTCAAGGCAGAATATGCCAATATGATGGAGACAAAAAGAGCTGATGAAAGAAAAAATTATCAGGATACCATTGCTAATCTTATTCGCAAACGCGATAAGTCAAAAGCTACTGGGAAAAGTAATGAGCAGAATGATAAATTATAAACTTAATAAATAAAAGCTATGTATCAATTCGATCATATATTAGTCCCACTCGACCTTACGGAGATGGATCATTTCCTGATTCGTTACAGCAACTTCATGGCTGAAAAGTTCAATCCCAAAAGCATTACCTTCATGCACGTGGTGCGCTCTTACGACATTCCGAAAGATATACTTTCTTCTTTCCCTGATATGGATGCTCCCCTTGTGGATATTGTGAAGGAAGAATTACAGGAAAAGGTAGATGAGCGATTCAAACATCAGCAAGATGTTAAAACCATTGTTACAGTCGAGGAAGGCTATACCACAGAAACTATTGTGCATTACACCCAAAAGCATAATATTACGCTTACTTTGATGGGCAAAAAAATTGGCTATCAGGGTCGGGGTGGTGTAGTTCGCAAAATATTAACTATTACTCCTTCTTCTGTGCTACTTATTAGTGAAACTACTCAGCCAAAAATTGAGCACATCATGGTTCGGATGGATTTTAGCAAAATAGCTGCCATCAGTATGAAAATGGCGCTAAGGTTAAATGAGCTTACCGGAGCAGAAATTTCATGCCATCATGTGCATAAACTGCCGCTGAAATATTTTCCGCAAAGCAGACCTGAAGATGATGAGCGTTTGCAAAAACATGTGGAAAAATTCAATAATAAAGAGTATCAAAAATTTGCCAAAAAACTTAAAATTGATGAAAAATCTATACCCTGCACCTGGTCGCTTGATCTTGAAAACGAGGAAGCCCATATTTTGTACAATCAAGCGCTAAACATACAGGCTGATATGATTCTGATAGGGTCAAAAATAAAGTCAGAGCTGGCCGATGTAATTCTCGATACAACCTCGGAAAAGCTTGCCGGACCTGAGAAAAATATACCGGTTTTTTTGGTTAAAGACCGGAAACAAACACTTGGATTTTTAGAAACATTGTTCGACTAAACTCACAACTTATGATACGTAATTCGTTAGTAATAGTATTGTTGGTATCCATGAGCCTGCTTCTGGCGGGTTCCTGCGATTTTGAAACTGTTAATGAAGAACAGGAGCGCGTCATAAAACTGGTTTATACCGATTGGTCAGAAAGTGTTGCGCTCAATCATCTTTCGGCGTATCTGCTGGAACAAAAACTGGGTTACAAGGTAATAACCAAGCTTACAGATGTAGAAACGGCCTATGCGGAGCTTGCCAATGGTCAGTTCGATGTATTTACAGATGCCTGGTTGCCCCAAACACATCAAAAGTATTATAACCGCTACGCCGACAGTTTGGATATGATTAGCATATTATATCCTGAAGCCCGTACCGGCTTTGTTGTCCCTGATTATAGTCCGCTCAAAAGTATTGATGATTTAAAGAACTACAAACAACCCATCGTAGGTATAGACTCCGGTGCCGGTGTAATGCTTAAGGCTCGTAATGCTATAAAAGTTAATGGGCTGGAAATGCCTTTGCAGAGCTTATCCGAGAAGGTTATGGTATCGCAGCTCGAGGATGCCATAAAGCGTCGTGAAGAGATTGTAGTTACAGGCTGGGAGCCACATTGGGTTTTTGCGCGTTTTGAGGTGCGCTTTTTGGAAGATCCCGAAGGATTGTTTGGTGAAAAGGAGAAGATTTATGCTATAAGCCGTAAAAATCTTGAACAAAACCATCCACATGCCGTGCGTTTTTTCGAGCGTATGCAACTCTCTGAAAAACAGCTCAATTCTTTGGTGTACGAAATACGGGTGGCAGAAGATCCTGTGCAGGGTGTAAAGAAGTGGATTAAGCAAAATGAATATGTAGTGAATCAGTGGGTGAAAGATCTGAAGCCGGTACGGAAGAAGATAATGTGAAAAGAGTACAGATTAATAACTTAAAATGAAATTATATTTAAACCCGGTAACGCATGCTGTTAGCCGGGTTTTTTAAGTTTTGAACTTTTTAATTAGGTTGGATTCTTAAAAAAAAAGACAATTTGAGGTAGGGTTAAATTGCTCCGAAGCGGTATAGCTATGAAAGATTTTTTAACTTAAAACCTAAGATTATGAAACGAATTGTTTTTTTTATTTTTAGCCTTTCTGTTATAGTATTTTTTAGCTGCGAAAACCCGGATGATGAAGTTACCAACGAAACACTATTATCTGATGAGGAAAAGGCTATGGTTACTGATGATGCCGCTGCCGACGATGCGACAGAGGCACTCGCGTATGAAGTAGATTTTTTCAGCGGAACAGAACAGTCCATTGCTGGTCTGGAAGGAGGCAATCTGAAAAGCACCAATAATTGGGGAATGCGTTACTTAGATGGAGAAGGCCCAACTGTTACGGTAGATCCACTTGGCGATGTTTATCCCAAAACCATAACCATAGATTATGGCGATGGTATAGAACTAATGAATGGTCGCATAATAAGTGGAATTATTACCATTGAAGTATCTGCGCCACCATTGACCAACGGCGCTACACGTACAGTTACCTACACGAATTTTTATGTGGACTCTGTTAATATTGCTGGGGAGGCTACCAGAATATTTACAGGCACTGATAGTACAGAACATGTTTTTTCGGGTGTGAGCGACTTAGTGTTGACCTTTACTGACGATACTCAACTTATTCGACATGGCGAACGCACAAGGTCTTTAATTGAAGGCTTCGAAACCGTTTTCGATCCTTCTGACGATCTGATTTTGATAACAGGGTTTGTCAATTATGAAACAACGGACTCTACCACCTTTAGTAAGGTTATAATTAATCCATTGACAAAAATCGGTGATTGTAGATTTATTGTTGAAGGAACCGTTGAGTTTAGTATCGATGGTGAGCTGTTTGCTGAGCTCGACTATGGCGATGGAACTTGCGATGATATTGCAACCATCACAAAAGATGGCGAAACTCATCAAATAACCATTGGTAACAGATACCAGCACCATAACCGTAACAGAATACGGCACAGAAACGGACCCCAGGGTGTGGTTGAATAAAAATTAATTGATTTTTTTAACAAATAAGCGCTCAGTAGGTTTCATATCAGTTTAAGATCTCGTAAAAACAATTATTATATTGCTTCCTGCTGAGCGCTATTTTATGTTGATGCTCTGAAAAGTAAATTGTAATTTTACTTGTTGGAATTTTAAAATGCCGGATTTTGGACCAAACCCAATTTAAACAACTTTTCGACCAGTTTTTTGAGCGGTTAAGAAACTATATTTTTTACCGCTCTGGCGATCCGGAACTGGCAACTGATATTGCACAGGAAACTTTTATGCGCATCTGGGAAAAAGGAATTGACCCTGACAAAGGAAAAGAAAAAGCATTGCTCTTTAAAATAGCAGGAGATATTTTCGTGAGTAATTACCGTAAGCAGCAGGTTGCGCTTAGATTTGCCGATTCCATAATACAGACAAACAGCAGCCTGTCCACAGATGACCAAATTTCATATAATGAATTAAAGCATAGATATGAAAAGGCATTGTCGGGAATGAATGAAATGCAACGAGTTGTCTTTTTAATGAGCCGTAACGATGGGTTGAAATACCAGGAAATTGCATCAAACCTCGATATTAGCGTAAAAGCAGTAGAAAAAAGAATGTCAAAGGCCCTCGAATATTTAGATAAGCAATTAGTACATGAATGATAAAAACCAACATATTGATCAGCATCATCGCTTTTTTGAGCGTACAGATATTCCATATTCCCGCTCAAAGGAGGATGTGTGGGAGGCCATGATGAACAGGCAAAAGCCTGGAATTAAAAAAACAGTAAAGATCCGGAAACTGGCAGTTTATTGGTCTGTTGCAGCTACGGTGATTATTCTAGTTGGATTGACAGCTTTCATGCGTTTTTATAGCTTAACACTTCATACTCCTGCGGGCGAGCATTTAACCAAATTGTTGCCTGATAGCAGTAAGGTTTATCTTAATGCCAAGACCCAAATATCTTATCATCCTTACTGGTGGCGTTTTGCCCGGATAGTTGAGCTTGAGGGGGAAGCCTATTTCGAGGTGCGCAAGGGAAGTGCGTTTTCTGTCAGTTCAAAAACAGCGACAACAAAGGTGTTGGGTACCCGTTTTAATATCTTTGCAAGAGGTAACAAATATCGCGTCCAGTGCATTTCCGGACAGGTGGAGGTAAAGGATTATTTGGGCAATAAACAAGTGCTGAAACCTGACCAGGCTGTGCATGTATTAGCTGAAGGAAGCCTGAAGTACATTGAAGAAGGTGGAGCAAAACATGCCATATCATGGACCAAAAACCGTTTCGTATTTACAGCAGCACCATTGAATGAGGTGTTTTTGGAGATGGAACGCCAATTTGATCTGGAAATTGATGTGCCGGTTTCTGTCAGCGGCTCTTATACCGGTAATTTTGAAAGAGGTAGCTCACCCGAAACCATATTGCGCATGATTGCCCGTCCGTTTGGACTTAAAGTGGAGAAAATAAAACAAAAAAAGTACAGGATTAGAAAAATCGGAAATTGATTTATAAAGTCATATCTTTTTTATTGCTGCTTGCATTGCTCAGTGCGCCACTCAAAGCGCAAAAAATAAGCATTCAGGCAACAGATGAAGCCCTGAGTGATGTTTTGGTTCAACTCAGGGACAGCTATAATTTGTCTTTTTCTTTTGATAATGCAGCACTACAAAAATACCGGATTACAGTAAATAAGACCTTTGAAAATCCCGAAGAAGCACTGCGCTTTATTGTCAGGGATCTCCCACTTGATTTTGATAAATCGGAAGATGTATGGGTTATATATCCAGCACCTGACAAACAGCAGCCTGAGCATAAACCAAAATTACAACTGATCAGCGGACAGATTTTTGAACGTAAAACGCATGAATCACTTCCTTACACCAATATTGTCATCAATGGACAGGGCACTATTTCTGACGCCAATGGATACTTCTCCTTCCGCTCCAGAGACAGTATTTTTAACATGAACATATCACAATTAGGCTATTATAGAATTGATACAGTACTTAAGCCCGGTGCGGATTATCAGATAGAAATGATTCCGGCCATAGAGTCTTTGAAAGAAATTGTCATTACAGACCGATTGCTTGAAACATTTGTTTACGCTGAATCCAGGGCAGGTGTAATGCGCATGAACCATAAAATTACTAAGTTTTTACCCGGAAGCAGCGATAACTCTGTCTTTAATTTGCTGCGCCTTCAGGCTGGCATACTGGCCTCTGCAGAAGCTTCAGAAAACCTGATAATTTGGGGCGCATACGAAGGTCAAAGCCGAATCCTGTTTGATGACTTTGTGCTTTTCGGATTGAAAAATTTCAATGATAATATTTCCGCGGTTAACCCTTATGTGGTGAAAGATATAAAAGTTCTAAAGGCTGGTTTTGATGCTTCATATGGTGATTGTGTAGGAGGTATTGCTGATATATCAGGAAAAAACGGGAATCAGCGTAAATTTGGGATGGATGTGAGTGTAAATAATTATACGGTCAATACCATGATAGAAATGCCTGTAGGGAAAAACGCCTCTTTGTTAGCGGCTTTTCGTCATACTTACCACGATTTATATCCGAGTGAAAACCTGGATCCCTTTACAAGAAAAGGACAAACATCGGATTCAGATATTACCATTTTGCCGGATTATGTTTTTAGGGACCTGAATTTTAAGTATTCGTTCCGTAACGATAGCGGATTGCATTTTCGGGTAAGCATGCTTGCCGGGCAGGATGCTTTTTCCTATAATATCGATGAACCATTTAACCAACGGTTTCAACTGTTGCGTGAGACATCAGAAACCAATTTACAGCAAGGAGCATCAGTTGTAATGGGCAAAGATTACAAAAATGGTTTCAGTTCAAAGTTTACGGTAACCTATTCGGCCCTGGATTCTTATTTTGAAAATGATCAGCAGATTATCAACAACAACAATAATAATGCGGTGCGTAGCGAGTTGATTGAAACAATTAATAAAACACAGGAATTGACAGCAGAGCTTTTTTCACGTAAAGCTATTAATAAGCACCATCAGCTCGAAGGTGCACTGAAGTGGACCGGTAATAGATCCACATGGAAAGAAGATTCTTTAAACGTGAATTTTATCAATCAGCAAATTTTAGGTTCACATATTACTTTAATGTTTCAGGATAGAATGACATTTGGGAAATTTACCTTTTTACCCGGATTGCGGTATGTTCATTTACCCTATCTGAACCAAAGTTTTGCTCAACCGCGCATTTCGGCCAGTTATAAGATAAACGAACAAATGAACCTGAGTTTTGCTACAGGGCTTTATAATCAATATCTGAGCAAAAGTTCCGTGCAGGATGAAAATGGAAATTACCGTTATATGTGGACTGTTGCAAATGATTCTATTTACCCGGTTTTGGGCGGCAGACATCTGACAGCATCATTAACCTTTGAGCAGGGTAAAACACAGGCCAGTGTTTCGCCTTATTACCGAAAAACTAAAGGATTGACCCGCTATGTGAATTTCAGGCAATTGGATGTTGAAGGTATTTCTGAAGGAATGGGGCGTAGCTATGGATTCGATGTTTATCTGAAGCAGAATTTTATGGGCCATACGGCTTGGCTTTCTTATACCTGGAGTAAAACCGAAGAACTGTTTGATTATTTTGCGGACGAAAAATACCATTTTGCTCCGCATGATCAAAGACATGAGTTGAAGTTGGTCTCTATGCTGAATTTTGACCCCTTCTATTTTTCAGCCAACTATGTTTTTGGGTCGGGCTTTCCGATTCCTGATTATAGCCAGGTCCCAATTGATATTTCGCGTACTCCATACCATCGCCTTGATGTGGCAATGACTTATAAATTTCATTTTAGGCGATTTTATGGTGAAACAGGATTGTCGGTGCTCAATGTGTTCGATCGCGAAAATTTACTCTATTCTAATTTGGAACGGGTTCCGGCCAACCAGACCACTACCATACAAATTTATGAGCAGTCAGTACCTTTTACGCCTGCAATTTTTCTTAAAATTGGATTTTAACCGCATGCTTATATGCTGTAGCTAGTTGTGCTGTATGCCCCACCAGACTTTCAATTGAAAATGCATCATCACAAAGGCAGGCAAGTGATCTGTTTCAAAGCTTCCGTTGAAGTGAATTGTAATATTTCGTTTTGGTGGTCAAGGCCGTTCCGCACCATGATGTCTTTGTTGTTATATAAGCTTTAATCACCGACCCGTCAGCAGAATCGGGTTAAGCTTTTATTTTTCTGCTGCCATTTAATGAAGCCAGAACAGAGGCAATGAGTACCACAGTAAAAATAGTTGAATATGAAATGTTCATGTCAAGAAAAATACCGAATACAATAGGCCCGATAGCGGTACTGATAACCATTATGGTAATGAAGATACTGCGAATTTGTCCAATGACAGTAGCCCCGTAAATTTCAGCGAGCATTGCATCTTTAATGGTGTTACCCGTGCCGTGACCCAAACCAATTAACGCTAATGCAACCGGATACACAATTCGTTGCTCAAAAATAATGAGCGCAAGCAAGCCCAGGATGTAAAAAACCATATGGTAAGGGAATAGTTTTTTAGCCGTGAACCGGTCTACTAAAGAACCAACACCCATCATACCCACGGCACCTGCCACTGCAAAGGCGGATATGGATGCAGCCACCCATTCGGGACTCCATCCTTTTGCAGCACCCAGCTTTAATTGAAAAAAGAAGATAGCCGTGTTGGTGAAACCGATGATAAAAAGAACTGGTGTAATAATCCAGAATTTCTTTTCCCTGAGAACTTGTATGATTGATATTGTTTGTTGGTTTTTGTCTTCAGTTTGTGCACGCATTCCGTAGGCTCGCAGCCGGGCCTTCGATTGGTTGAGTAAAAAAATGGTAAAAGGAGCCACAATAACGAGACATGTAAGTGCCGAGATTTGTAGTGACCAGCGCCAACCAAGGCTTCCAATAATTAAAGTAATTATGATAGGTAGAATGGCTTCTCCAGCTGGATGTCCTACACTTGCCGCACCAATGGCTTTTCCGCGATTGGTACTAAAATATCTGGCCATGCTCGAAATAGAGGTGTGGCTCATCAGTCCCTGCCCAAATAGTCGTAACCCGTAAAAGGCAACCAGAACCATTACAATGTTATACGAGAAGGAAAGTAGTAATAAAGCCAGCACCAATCCCAGCGTAACCAACAAACTGTAGCGCTTAATATCAATTTTATCGAAAAATCCACCCGCTTTTGGAAGCGTTAATGCGCTGCCAATGGTTGCAATTGCATAAACAGTCCCAAATTCGGTGTTGCTAATGTCTAAAAGCTGCTCAATAGCAGGCACATATAAAGACAATAAAAAGGTCTGGCCAAAACTCGAAATAAAAGTGAGTAAGAAGCCAAAACTAAGCAAACTTAGGTTGTATTTAAAAAAGAGATGTAGTTGTTCCTTTACCATTAAAAAAGTTTGATAACTGTTTCGAATTTGATTTTACAGTTTTTCAACTGCATTTTTTGAATTAAGCGCACAAAAGTAGAGAAAAACTTTTGCCTACGAAAATTTCATGGAGCTGCTATATTGGGCTATATTTGTATGAGTTCAATATGGGTAAAACAAGAAAAATTAATATGATTTTATTATTTTTGAAGCATGAACAAAGATGAAATGCGGCAGAAAATTAATGAGGAAATTGCTAAAACAGAGCAACTCATTGCCGAATACAAAGAAATGACGCAGCCTGTTTCGCCCGATAATGCAATAGGTCGCGTTTCCAGAATGGATGCCATCAATAACCGGAGCGTTAATGAGTCGGCTTTGCGCAATGCAGAGGAAAAACTTCGCAATTTGAATTATGTGCTCAAAAATCTTGAGAGCAAAGGTTTTGGCAAATGTGTAAAATGTGGACAGGAAATACTTTTGGTGCGCCTGCTTATAAAGCCCGAGAGTGTATATTGTGTCAAATGTGCGAGGTAACTTTCATATGTGAAGTTCACAATAAACCGGCACACCTTTTTTATATCTTTAAAAACCTGCGCAGCCGTATTTTATTTTTTTGTAAATAACGCAATCTGTACTACTGATGAAGCCGCTTTGCCTCTGATGAGGGCAGGCTGCCAGGCACCCATTTTATCAATAATGGATTTAATTTTTTGTTTTGACAGGTTGTTGAGTTCTGTATTAAATTTAATTTTTGTAATAGCACCGGAGGAGTCCAGGTAAATGTCAAAACTAATTTTTTCACCTTTTGTGTAAAGGGATTCATCTTCGTTTTGGATTTGCTGTTCAATGGCATTTTTGAATTCGTCAATGCTTTTGTTGCTGGGTGGCATTGCTGCTTTCATTTCTGCAGTTGGTTTTTCTTCGGCTATGCCGGCTACAGGTGCATTGATACTTCTCTTTGAATGGGAAACCTGGCTTGCTTCATTGCTTTCATCAGCCTGAATGGTTTCCTCCTGAAAAACAAATTCCTCGGCAGTATTTTCTTTTTCCTCTGTGGCATTAAAATCCTCTTCCTGTTCCTTCATCCGGGATTTAGGCGTTTCCTCTTTTTTCGGCTCTTGCGCAAAAGCCAATTCGTCATTGAGTGTATTACCGGTGGCGGTGTTTTCTGCTTGTGCTTCTTGAGCAGTTGTGCTAATATTTTCTTGTTCTTTAGTTTGTTTGTTTTGTGCGGTATCTTGTAATATTTTTTGTTTTTTTTCTGCCGTAGTTTTTGAGAATTCTTTGGGCTCTTCTTCCGGGCTGGTATCGCTCATCGCAATGTTTTCCCTGATTGGTTCGTCAAAAGCCATGTCTCGTTTCAGTTCATTATCAAAAATGTATAATGTAGCTAAGCCAATGCCGGTTAAAAGGGCAATTCCTGCTGCATAACTCACCCAAAGCGGGATGGTTCGCGAACCTTTGCGAGAACGCTGGTGAATTTTATTTTTTAAGTTGTCAATATCGGCATCCATCTCATCAGTGCTCAATTGCGATAAGCCATCATAGGCTTCTTCGTCAAAAGCATCCTGCATCATCTTTTGCTCAAAGGCATGCCGGTCTTTTGCCTCCTGTCGGTTGCCAAAATATTTTTTAAACTGTTCATATGTAAGCCTTTTTTTACTCATGGTTCGACGAATTTTGTTCAAGGCAGATTTTTAGGTTGCGTTTGCCATTTTGAATGTAGCTTTTAACCTTTTTCTCATCCAAATCAAGTTTTTTAGCGATTTCCCGGTAACACAATTTTTTAAAGTAAAACAAATTAATGCACTGTTTCTGTTCATGTTTCAGCTTTTCGATGCAGGCTTGCAGTTTTTCTTCTATTATTGTATCGCTCTCCTCATCAATAGGATGCAAAATTTCAGTAGATTCCATAAATTGATTAGCGGAAAAAGTTTCGAAATGCTTTTTTTCAGCATTATTTTTCCTGATTTCCATCAGACAGTGGTTTTTAGTAACTACGTACAACCAACTTTTGAAGTTTTCGATGGGTGTTTGCCTGATTTTTACAATCAGTGATTCAAATATTTCACTAACTGCGTCCTGGCTTTTCTCACGGTCACGGATATATTTTAAGCATACACCATATACCAAATGAATATAGCGATTGTACAATTCGGCCAAATATGCAAGGTCGTTTGCTTGCAAATAGGCATGCAACAAATCTGAATCTTTGCTTTTTTTAATATTTCGCCTTGTGGTTTCCATTTTTAAGGCGCCTTATAATCAGCGCTTTAATTGTGGGTTTAAAAGTTTTTCTAAATATTTTATGGAATCTCCGTCTGCTCAGCATCCTATAAACAAAACCGAATGTTTCATTTAAATTTTAAAGTTATGAAAAATATTCAATTGGTAATTTTAATTGCAACGATGCTGTTGGCAGGCAACCTGAAAGCTGTTCAGGTTAGCGGAACCGTAACATCTAAATCGACAAAACAGCCGGTACAGGGTGTAAATGTAGCCATGAAGTCAAATGTTATGAATTATGCTGTAACTGATAAAGCTGGGCGTTACACTATTGATGTACCTGAGCAAGCCATTTTGGTGTTTCGTACATCAGGGTTGCGATTGCATGAAGAAGCAGTACAGGGGAGAAAAGTAGTAAATGTGGCTTTAACACCAGTTTTTCAGGCTGTGGAGCAGGAAAAAGAGCTTACCGTAGAAGAGAATGTCTCTATGGATGCGCAAATGTTTTCGGCACCTAAGCGAAAAACAGCAGCGTCATCTTCATTAGCTGGCATGGCCAATTATCGCATGGCAAATGAGCCATTCAACAGGGAGGGTTACGCCACAATTCACGAAAATGGTTTCAAAGAAGCCATCAGAAATCCTCTTTCTACATTTTCTATTGATGTGGATGCTGCCTCTTACAGTAATATGCGCAGGTTTTTGAATAATGGCCGCAAACCCCCGGTAGACGCTGTTCGAATAGAGGAAATGATTAATTACTTTAGTTATGATTACCCTGAACCGGAAGGAAAACATCCGTTTGCCATTTATCAGGAGGTCAATACATGCCCATGGAACAAGCAAAATCAGTTGTTGCATGTGGGAATCCAGGGAAAAAAGCTTAATATGGAAGAGCTTCCACCATCGAACATTGTGTTTCTGCTCGATGTCTCCGGCTCAATGAATTCTCCCAATAAACTGCCATTGCTGAAAAAGGCTTTTGAGCTGCTTGTAAAGCAACTTGATGAAGATGACCGTGTGGCAATTGTTGTTTACGCCGGTAGTTCGGGGTTGGTCTTGCCCTCAACGAGTGGCGACCAAAAAGAAAAGATTTTGCAGTCTTTGAATAACTTAAGGGCAGGGGGCTCCACCGCAGGTGCTGCCGGGTTGAAACTTGCTTACGAAGTTGCTGCTGATAATTTTATTCGCAGGGGAAATAACCGGATTATTTTGGCCACTGATGGTGATTTTAATGTGGGAGTTTCGAGCAACGCCGAAATGGAGCGTCTGATTATGAAAAAACGCGAGAAAGGCATATTTATATCTGTGCTGGGCTTTGGAATGGGCAATTACCAGGATTCGAAAATGGAAATTATTGCCGATAAAGGTAACGGTAATTACGCCTATATCGATAATATTCTGGAAGCCAAAAAAGTGTTGGTCAATGAGTTTGGCGGAACCTTATTTACCATTGCAAAAGACGTGAAAATTCAAATTGAGTTTAATCCGGCTATTGTAGAATCATACCGCTTAATTGGTTACGAAAACCGCTTGCTTAATGAAGAAGACTTTGAAGACGATAAAAAAGATGCCGGAGAATTGGGTGCTGGCCACACTGTGACAGCCCTCTATGAAATTGTTCTTGCTGATGAGGCTTCTTCAAAATCGAACCCCTTAAAATATCAAATATCCCAATTAAGTGATTTGGGAAAATCGGGGAGTGAAATTGCTACGGTAAAATTCCGATACAAAAAACCCGATGAAGATAAAAGTATTTTATTAGAAGAAACGGTGGTAAAAGATAAGCTGAGTTTTGAGCAAACCACAGATAACTTTAGGTTCTCTGCGGCTGTGGCCGGTTTTGGTATGTTGTTGCGCGATTCAAAATACAAGGAAGAACTCACGATAGCTGATGTAATTCAAATGGCTCAGTCTTCAAAAGGCCGCGATGAAGAAGGCTACCGGAGTGAGCTAATTCGCCTGATGAAATTATCTAAGCATTTATAGTTTTTAAATATTTAAAACCTGAATAAAAAAAGGGCCCTGCTTTATGCGGGGCCCTGAATATGTATAAAGATTATGTTTTTTTAGTCAGGTATTTCAATAAAGTGAAAAGGGACCTCAACCAGCTCGCTGTAATATCTGCCCGATTCAAACATATCCTCGTCGTCACTCATGTATTCCCAGCGTATCTCTGCTTTTATCCCGTTTTTCCAGGCCTGATTATATTTTTTAATTATTTCAAAAAGCTTTTTTGATGTGGCCGTATTGTAATATTTCAATGATATGTGTAATATCATTTTTGGAATATTTTCAAAGTTGAATTCATTAAGCCAATCAAGCACCGGAAAGAATACTTTTTCAGCATTCTCCGGATAGGAACTTCCAGTAATGGAGAGCATACCATTCTCTTTATCAAATCGTATGCTGGGTTTATGGTGGTCTCCTTCGTTAAAAATCATAAGGTTCGAATTAACAGTTTAAATATATAATTTTTACAGCAACAAACAATCACTTACCCGAAATAAAAAAAATCAGGAATAAATGCCTGTTTATGACTGGTCTTTTTCAAAATCAAATTTGTTTTAATTTAGATTTCGCGTGGTAATATCGTTTCGGGATGTTCAGCCGGGCCATTATTTTTGCGGGTTTTTTAAAAATGATGTGCAGGCAAGTTTGTTTTAATTAGAAAGCATGATAAATGAAAAAGCGAAGGTAAGTTACCCTCGCTTTTTGGGTGGAAGATGGGACTTGAACCCACGACCCCTGGAACCACAATCCAGTGCTCTAACCAAGCTGAGCTACTCCCACCAGATTGATTTCGGATTGCAAAGATAATGTTTTTTCAGGAATCAGGTAATTTTCATAATATTTTTTCCGAAAAAATCCGGAATTTTACCGGTTGGGAGCTGATATTCTTTCGATAATTGTTAAAAATTCACTGAGTATCATTGCGGAAGCACCCCATATGCGTAAGTCATTGACCAGGTAACAGGGAGCTTCAATTTCGTAATGTTCCCCGGAAAAAACCGCCTGTGTAATGGCTTCTTTTAGCAGCAACTTATTTAAAGAAATAGATAATACTTCCTGAACTTCTTTGTCTTGCTTAACAAAAAGAGGCTTATTGTTGTAAAAACCCACATAAGGGTGAACGCACATGTTGCTAACCGGTATAAATAGGGGAGAAAGTTTTCCAAGGATTCGAATATCACTACGGCGCACACCAATTTCTTCAAATGTTTCCCGCAAAGCTGTATCCAGCAGGTCTTGGTCGTTTCTTTCTTTTTTGCCACCCGGGAAAGCAATTTGTCCACTGTGCACACCATCATATTCGGCACGCTTAATCATAACGACATGCGTGGTTGCGTTTTTAGGGTAAAGCAAAATCAATACAGCACTCGGTCGTGGATTCTGATCCCCGGTTGGCTTCAAAACCCGCTGCCTGGGCGACATCAGCTTGTGGGCTTCACGACCGGGCAGTTGTTGTATTTCATTTTCAATTAATGTAATGAGTTTTTTAGTATCTATGGACATTGCAATACAAAGTATTTCTTTTTGCCTTTTTGTACAAGGATGTATTTGTCGTTTAACAAATATGATGCATCTACAGTTAATTCGGCATCCTGAATTTTTTCTTTATTTATACTTACACCACCACCTTTTATAAGGCGTCGCATTTCACCTTTTGAGGCAAAAACCTGCGTTTTTTCTGCCAGTAAGTCTACAATATTCACGCCATCCTTAAGCCATTTTTTATCGATATCGAATGTTGGTACGCCCTCAAATACAGATAGAAACGTGCGTTCGTCTATGGCTTGCAGGTTTTCTTTTGTCGATTTGCCGAATAGTATTTGCGATGCTTCCTGAGCCATTTTTAGCGCGTCTTTACCATGCACCATTACCGTCATTTCGTCGGCCAGTTGTTTTTGTAATTTTCTTTGGTGTGGAGCTTCCTGGTGCTCTTTTTCCAATTCCCCGATTTCTTCTTTTCCCAGTAAGGTAAATATTTTGATAAATTTTCCGGCATCTTCATCCGAGGTGTTTAGCCAGAATTGGTAAAATTCGTATGGTGAGGTGCGTTTTTCGTCTAGCCAAATATTGCCCTTTTCTGTTTTACCAAATTTTCCACCGTCAGCTTTTGTGATTAACGGGCATGTCATTGCAAAGGCTTCTCCTGAAGTTTTACGCCTTATGAGCTCCGTTCCTGTGGTTATATTTCCCCACTGGTCGGAGCCGCCCATTTGTAGCTTACAGTTTTTATTCTGATAGAGCCACATAAAATCGTATCCCTGCACAAGCTGGTAAGTAAATTCTGTAAAAGACATGCCTTCAGATGACTCGGCACTCAGCCGTTTTTTAACCGAATCTTTGCTCATCATATAATTTACAGTGAGGTGTTTGCCAATATCGCGAATGAATTCCAGAAATGTAACATCTTTCATCCAATCGTAATTGTTTACCAGTTCTGCTCTATTTTCTGAGGGCGTTTCAAAGTCAAGGAATTTTGCCAGTTGAGCTTTCAGTGCTTCCTCGTTATATCGAAGGGTAGGTTCATCGAGCAAATTACGTTCTTGCGATTTTCCTGAAGGGTCGCCAATCATTCCTGTGGCGCCGCCAATTAATGCAATTGGTTTATGCCCGGCTCGTTGCAAATGTTTTAGCATCATTACACCAACAAGGTGGCCTATATGGAGAGAGTCGGCTGTGGGATCAATCCCAACATATGCTGCTGTCATTTCTTTAGCTAATTGTTCTTCCGTGCCCGGCATTATGTCATGAATCATACCACGCCATTTCAGTTCTTCTACAAAATTCGTCATTGCGCTCAGATTTGGTTTGAAAAAAAATCAACCCCAAAATTAATCAAAGTTGGCCAATTACCGAATATGGCTCACAACTTTTAAAAATTTGTTATTTTGTTGTGCTGGTAATTTAGATTTAGTTTAAATACGCACGTAAATTGTTTTTAAACAGGTCTTTATGTTGTTTTTTGTTGGTCAATACGTAGATCTACGTAGTGGAAAATGGGTAGATTCCTCCAATTTGGTGCCGTATATTTGTCGAAGAGGAATCAAAAACAATTTTAGCCTCTGAGTTTCCCCAAATCTAGGTCAGGGAGAACAGTATTAAAAACAGGTTGGTAACCCCCCAAAGGCTGGCATCAAATGCAAATGCGATGTTAGCCTTTATTTTTTTGGGGCAGCGTATCGTTATTCATATCTGGTACGCGGTCTTGAACCTCTGATTTTAATTTTTCAAGGTCGATGTACGGGATGATGGTTGGTGCAAATTGTGCTACCGGTTCGTACAAGATAGACTCCTCTATTTTATCATGAGGCATGAACTGCATCTGACGGTCGATGTAATTAAGAATGATAAGAATGACACTTACAATAAATCCATATTTGGCCACGCCAAATATAGCGCCTGCAATCCGGTTAAATCCTCCAAGCGCCACAGCAGATAATAATTTGTCTATGATGCGTGCTAAAAAATGAATGGCAATAATAATACCTATAAAAGTGATGGCAAAAGAGACTAATGGTAAGTATGTAGTTCCGATATCGAGGTTTTTTGCGAGGAAAACACTGGTGATACCACTAAATTTTATGGCTCCCACAATACCAAGCACCAAGGCAGCCAATGTGGCAAGAGAATTGATCAATCCTTTTGAAAAACCTTTGTATAGCCCCCATATTAGAGGGATGGCTATGGCGAGATCGAAATAATTCATTTTATGTAATTTTAAGCCTTAACCAAAAACATTCTTAATTTACCATTCGTTTTATACCAAAACACAAATACTAATACGCATTAGATATAATTTGCAATTTGCTCTTGTTTTATTTCTCTGTTTATTAGTTGGTTGTAAAAGATTGTTATTTTATGTTGAAATCAAAAAGGTAAATTTTAATTTTACAGTTTATAAAACTAAACAGATTTTTTAATTATGCCAATTCTTAATTCCATTGTTTCATGGTTGAACATTAAGCGTATTTCGCAGATAAATCTCATGCGAAAGTATCCATCCGATGTTCAGTACGAAACTTTTCTACGATTGATAGATCAGGCGGCACCAACCGAATGGGGTAAAAAATATCAATATAGAGAAATTAAAGGTTATGAAACATTTAAGGAAAGGGTACCGCTACAAACTTACGATGATATTAAACCCTGGGTAGATCGCATGCGTAAAGGTGAGTCGGAGTTGCTGTGGCCGGGAGAAATAAAGTGGTTTGCCAAGTCATCGGGTACTACAGCCGATAAAAGTAAATTTATTCCCGTTACTGAGGAGTCATTAGAAGAGTGTCATTTCAGGGGTGGAAAAGATGTAATGGCCATTTACAATGATAATTATCCGGAAAACAACTATTTGTCCGGCAAGGCTTTAACCCTTGGTGGTAGTCATCAGATTAACGAAACCAGGGAATCGTATTACGGCGATTTGTCGGCTATTTTGATTCAGAATATGCCATTTTGGACACATTTTATCCGAACACCCAATAAAGAGACCATTTTGATTGATGAGTTCGAGAATAAGATTCAAAAAATAATGGACGCCACACTCGAAGAGAATGTAACCGGCTTGGCTGGTGTACCATCATGGATGTTGGTGCTCCTCAAAGAAATTCTTGATAAAACCGGTAAGGAAAACTTACTTGAGATATGGCCCAACCTGGAGCTTTTTGTGCATGGGGGTGTAAATTTCACACCTTATCGTCAGATGTATAAAGAGCTTATTCCCTCGCAACAGATGCGATATATGGAAACCTATAATGCTTCTGAAGGTTTTTTTGCCATACAGGATGAGCCCAATCGCGACGATATGTTATTGATGCTCGATCTTGGTGTTTTTTATGAATTTATTCCCATGGATGAACTCGATAAAGATCAGCCCAAAACGCTAACTATCGAACAGGTTGAAGTAGATAAGAACTATGCCATAGTAATCAGTACCAACGGAGGTTTGTGGCGCTACATGATTGGTGATACAGTAGTGTTTACCTCCACATTTCCTCATAAGATTAAAATATCTGGCCGAACAAAACACTTTATCAATGCTTTTGGCGAAGAATTAATTATAGATAATGCCATTCAGGGCATAGACGTGGCTTGTAAAAATTCTAATGCAAAGGTATCGCAGTTTACAGCAGCCCCGATTTATATGAAAAACAAGGACTCAGGCGGTCATGAGTGGATCATTGAATTTGAACAGGAACCCGACAGCCTCGATCATTTTACTAAAGCACTCGACAACGCTTTGCAAACGGTTAATAGTGATTATGAAGCTAAACGGTACAAAGATAGTGTGTTGTCAATGCCTGTTATTCACAAAGCCCCGAGAGGTTTATTTTATGAATGGATGAAAAAACGTGGTAAGCTCGGCGGACAAAATAAAGTACCGCAACTGGCTAACAACCGGAAATACATTGATCAGCTAATTAAAATGATGCCCTAAATATCTGCATATGAAGCGGCCTTTTTTGCTAACCATTTTATTGTTTTTTATGCAGTTTTCCATAACTGCACAAACCCTGCCTCAAGGTGACTGGGAACTTTTTGATGCAGATGTGTTGGGTTACCTGTATTTGAGTGATGGCGAGCAACTTATCAAAACAAATCTACTTGGCAGCCAAACTACTAATTATCAGAATAATTATCTTGGTGATATTCAACAAATAGATTGTTTTAGAGGTCTTGAAAATATTGTTTTTCATAAAGATGCTAATGTCGTAGTGCTCCTTGATAATCATTTGGCACCTTTGGGCGACCCGATGGATCTTTCAGCTGGTGGTTATTATGATGTGGCAGCAGTTTGTCTCGGACCAGACGATCAGTTATGGGTGGCTGATGGACAGGCCGGTCAGCTTTTACTGGTAACAAGAAGCTTAGAAGTGATACAAAAAGGTGCTTTATATATGCAATATACCAATGCCAGAGATATACAAAAAATGGTCTGGCGTAACAATATGCTATTTGTCATTACTCAGGCAGATGAGTTGTTGGTTTTTGATCAGTTTGGTACCTTTAGCCAGAAGTTTTCATTTAATGAGATTTCTGCACCCTTTATAAATTATTCTTACATGTTTTTTACAGACCGGGAGTATGCTTTAAAGTTTGATTATGCATTGAATGAAACAGATACATTGTTTCGTAGCAATAATCAGGTCAAAGCTGTTTGGCAAAGTAAAAATCAACTATATTTGTTAGAGGAAAATCGTATTAAAAAATTAAATCACTAATTTATGCACTTGGCCATAGCCGGAAATATCGGATCGGGGAAAACTACGCTTACAGGGAAACTTGCCAAACACTTTGGATGGGAAACACATTATGAGGATGTAGACGACAATCCTTATCTTAACGATTTCTATAATGATATGCAACGCTGGTCATTTAATCTTCAGATATTTTTTCTGAACAGCCGTTTTAGTCAGATTGTAGAAATTCAGAAATCAGGACTTCAGGTAATACAGGACCGCACTATTTACGAGGATGCATTCATTTTTGCACCTAACCTGCACGATATGGGACTTATGTCTAAGCGTGATTTCGACAATTACTTTCGACTGTTCAGCCTGATGAATTCACTCATAAACCCACCCGATTTATTAATTTACCTGCGTGCTTCTGTGGGCACACTCGTAAATCAAATCGAAAAGCGTGGCCGGGAATATGAAAAAAGCATCCGCATTGATTATCTCAAGCGTTTGAATGAGCGCTACGAAGCATGGATTAGTGGTTATACTGCAGGCAAATTATTGGTGGTTGATGTGGATAAATACAACTTTGCCACTAACCCTGAACACATGAGTTATGTGGTCGACCAGGTAAGTGCTGATCTTCACGGGTTGTTTTAAAATTGGTTATTGCTCAGTCAATAAATTCATAAGCCTGGTTCCTTATACGTGGATTAAACCCGGCATTTCTGATGGCCTCTGTCAGCATATTTTTTTCAATGTTGCGTTTTACTCCAGCTGACGACACCACGTTTTCTTCAATCATGATAGAGCCAAGGTCGTTGGCCCCGGCCAAAAGGCAGGTTTGTGCAATGTCTTTACCTACAGTAAGCAAGGAGGCTTGCAGGTTTGGGATATTATCCAACACTATTCTGCTTAAAGCCACCATCCGAATATATTCTGCAGACAATACCGGTTTAATTTCAGGGTGTTGTTTAATTAATAATGTATTTTCTGACATAAAGGGCCAGGGTATAAATGTAACAAAGCCCGGAGCATCAGAAGGTTTTTGTGCCTGAACTTCCCGAAGCCTGAATAAATGCTCAATGCGTTCTTCTATTGTTTCTACATGACCGAACATCATGGTGGCAGAAGTAACTAATCCCATTTGATGCGCCTCGCGCATTACATCGAGCCATTGTTGACTGTTGCATTTGCGAGGAGAAATTAAATTGCGTACCCTGTCTGTCAAAATCTCAGCTCCAGCGCCCGGTAAGCTATCCATCCCTGCTTGTGTGAGTTCTTCCAGCACCCGGCGATAAGATAGCTTCGCTTTTTGAGCTAAAAAATGTACTTCTGCCGGACCCAGGGCATGTAATTTGAGTTCCGGAAATTCTGTTTTAAGATCATTAAATAGTTTCGTATAGAAGCTTAATCCCAATTTTGGGTGCATACCACCCTGAAGTAAAAACTGATTGCCACCTAATTCAAATAGTTTAGTGATTTTTTCACGGTATTGAACCATAGTAGTGATGAACTCGTTGGCATCACCAGGCTTTACACAGAAATTACAAAAATCGCACTGACTGAAACACCCGTTTGTAATGTTCACGTTGCGGTCTATAATCCATCCCACATATGCCGGGTTGGTTTTTTCATTGCGCTTGTTGTGTGCCGATTGCATAATTTCTGTCAGTGGAGCTGTGTGGTATAAAACAGCCGCTTCTTCTCTGGAAATTGTCACACCCTGTGCAATTTTATCGTAAATGTGTTGAATCTTATTTGTGTCCAAAATATTGTTTTTATGTAATAATCAATGTGATTACAAAAATAGTTATCTATTGAGAAATTAAGAATTTTATATGTTTTTTGTACCTTTACCAGATATCAAAAAGGGTACTTATGGACAATATTATATTCAATCTTGTTAAAGAAAAACCACAATTAGTCAATAGTGTTTTTTTAGTAGATAGCTTCGATAAGCTTGATACAGGAATATTTTCTGATCGTGAAATTGATTATATTCAGCACCGTATTGCTCAAAACACACGATTAATACCACTTAACTATTTTTACCACTGGAATTTTATTGTTATTACCAGTTGCGATGATCAGTATGCAGATGAACTTGAATCCATTAGACGAACAGGAGCAATGCTTGCAGAGAAAGTAAGCGAAAATGAACTTGATTTCCTGACCCTCATTGACCATTCAGGCCGAAAAGAAACTACTGCCGCATTGGTCGAAGGTTTGCTCATGGCTTCTTATACTTTTGACAAATACAAAAAAAATACGGAGCTTACAAAGCCACTCAAACGATTAAATATCTTTAATAAACATTTTAAAGAAAACGATATTGAGGAGCTTGAAAACGTGATGCAGGCAGTAGCTATGACCCGCGATATGGTCAATGAACCTGCTTCAACACTAACGGCTACAAGGTTTGCCGACGAAATTACACGAGCTGCACATGTATCCGGACTCAATGTGGAACTGTACCGGAAAGAAGACCTTAAGAAAATGAATATGGGTGGTATTCTTGCAGTAAACCAGGGAAGTGAAGAACCCCCTGTGCTCATCAAGCTGGAGTGGAAGCATCCTAAAGCAAAAAATAAACGTCCTTTGGCTTTTGTGGGCAAAGGCGTAGTATATGATTCAGGCGGTCTCAGTATCAAGCCCACAGCTAAAAGTATGGATTATATGAAATCTGATATGGCAGGTGGAGCCACAGTTGCAGGTCTGATGTATACCATAGCCCGCAGTAAAATGCCTATTCATGCCATTGCACTGATACCTGCTACCGATAACCGAATTAATTCCAAAGCCTTTTCACCAGGCGATATCATTACCATGCACAATGGTAAATCGGTTGAGGTAATGAATACCGATGCAGAAGGCCGGCTTATTATGGCCGATGCACTGAGTTACGTAGATAAATTTGAGCCGGAATTTGTGCTTTCTGTTGCCACCCTCACCGGTTCGGCTTCAAGAGCAATTGGCCCATATGGTATTGCAGCCATGGGTAACGCCCCTGAAAAGTACTTTGACCAGCTTGAGACTTCTGGTATGCAAACCTATGAACGTATTGTACGTTTCCCTTTCTGGGATGATTATGCAACAATGTTAAAATCAGATATTGCAGACCTTAAAAATGTAGGTGGCGATAGTGCCGGTGCTATTACAGCCGGTAAATTTTTGGAAAATTTCACAAACCATCCATTTATACACCTCGATATTGCGGGGGTAGCTTTTATACATAAAGCTTTGCATTATTATAAATTTGGTTCAAGTGGCGTGGGCGTGAGATTATTATTCGACTTTGTAAAGTCGCTTACAAAATAATGCTTTTATTTGCAAGTGATATTGCCACGAATGACAAATCAATAAAACAATGAGGAAAGACGATAAAATAAAAGTGGGTATCTCTCAGGGAGATATAAACGGAATAGGTTACGAAATAATTATAAAAGCCTTACAAGATAACCGACTCAATGATTCCTGTATACCGATTTTATATGGATCACCAAAAGTTGCAGCTTATCATCGTAAGGCACTTGATATTGAGAATTTTAGTTTTAATGCCATCCGTAAGGCCGAAGATGCAAATCCGAAAAGAGCCAATCTGATTAATGTGCTTGATGACAACGTTCGGGTTGAGCTGGGTAAATCTACAAAAATGGCAGGAGAATGCTCTATACTCGCCCTTGACCATATGGTTGGTGATATGACCAACGGACTCATCGATGCCATGGTGACCGCTCCAATTTGTAAAGAAAACATCCAGGAAGCAGGTTTTGCCTTTCCGGGCCATACCGAATACCTGCAAAAGCAGTTTAATAGCGAAGATGTGCTTATGCTCATGGTTTACAATGAACTACGTGTGGGCGTAGTTACCGGCCATATACCTTTAAAAGATGTGCCCGGTACGCTGACTTCTGATGTGGTATACAGTAAAATAAAAGTGCTGCACGAAAGTTTGCTGAAAGATTTTGCATTGAGCAAAGGTAAGATAGCTGTACTTGGACTTAATCCGCATGCCGGAGATAATGGCATTATCGGAACTGAAGACAAAGATATAATTCAACCAGCCATAGATAAGGCCAGGCAGGAAGGTATTTTGGCAGTTGGCCCATTCCCTGCAGACGGCTTCTTTGCCTCTGGTGGTTATAACCAATACGATGCTGTTCTGGCCATGTACCACGATCAAGGACTGATTCCATTTAAAGTAATATCGCAGGGAGAAGGAGTAAACTATACAGCAGGTCTGTCTGTTGTAAGAACTTCGCCCGGACATGGTACGGCTTTCGATATTGTAGGTAAGGATTTAGGTAACCCTGCATCGCTTCGAAATGCTATTTATTTAGCTTCCGATATTTCACGTAACCGCTCCTTATACGAAGAAGTATCAGCAGACCCATTGAAAAAACAACGATTCGATGCCGGCCCAGGAGATATGGATATATCGGATCTCGAGTCAGATAGCGTGGAAGAATAATGCTCATTCTGAACCAACCTCAATATACAGAATCATTTGAATTAGCGTGCTCCGAAATAAAAAAAGTGGTTTTTTACAAAAAAAAGCGCTTAATTGCATAAAAAAGTCTTGAAATGGAGTATAATTGGGTCCATAAGAATATTTTAATTGCTGAAGACGTTGACGTTAACTATCGTTTTTTGGAAAAAATACTACAAGATACCGGTGCAAATATTTCTCGTGCAATGGATGGTGAAGAAGCAGTAAAATACTGCAAGAACCATGATGATGTGGATTTGGTGCTTATGGATATTCAAATGCCCGGGATGGATGGTTTTGAGGCTTCAAAGGCCATTAAAGCCATCCGTAAAGATTTACCCATCATTGCACAAACAGCACATGCCATTGAAGGTGGTCGTGAGAAAGGAATTGAGTCTGGCTGTGACGAATATATCGTTAAGCCCATCAATATAAATAAAATGTATGCTACCATTGATAAATACTTTAATTCCGTAGCATAGTTCATCAAAAACTGTCATGTAGCGAAGCGCCACTTCGCTTTTTTTATGTTCGTATCTGAACAAATTCTTGCATTTATGTAATTAAAGGCAGGTCTGCAGCTTTGTGTTATTTTCACAGGTAAAAGATTATTAAACCTTTCATTTTGAATTAATTATAACATCAATATTGTAAACTATGAAAGCACATTTTTCAGTTATTTTATTTTTTGTTTTAAGTGTAAGTTTTCTGTCTTTTTCTTATGGACAGAACACCGAAAGCGAATCAGCGTACGAGTTTAA
The DNA here is from genome assembly GCF_055145285.1 of Salinivirga sp. Classification (NCBI taxonomy): domain Bacteria; kingdom Pseudomonadati; phylum Bacteroidota; class Bacteroidia; order Bacteroidales; family Salinivirgaceae; genus Salinivirga; species Salinivirga sp. The sequence continues at coordinate 45,817 of NZ_JBSRDC010000080.1, forward strand.
AATCGTAAAAGAGTTGCCACACACCATGGCCAAAGATCAGGGCAGGGCAGGTACTTGCTGGAGTTTTGCCACGACCTCTTTCCTGGAATCTGAAATTATGCGTATGGGCCATGATTCAGTCGATTTGAGTGAAATGTTTTTTGTTTATCATGCATATCTTGATAAGGCAAAACGTTTTGTGATGCGTCACGGGCAAACCAATTTTTCGCAAGGCGGGCAGGCTCATGATGTAATGAATGTAATACGCGAAAAAGGAATGGTGCCCGAAAAAGCATACAGCGGTATTGCCTACGAAAGCGAAGAGCATAATCATGCCGAAGTTGTGGCTATGATGCATGGCATGCTTGAAAACCTTGATAAGCAAAGACAAAAAATGCCGCTTTGGCTCGATGCCTTAACAGCTGTTATGGATGTTTATTTTGGAGTGATTCCTGCTACTTTTCAATGGAATGGTAAGGATATGACTGCCAAAGCGTTTCAAGATTCTATGGATGTTAATCCTGATGATTATGTGGAGTTGACTTCTTTTGAATTTTATCCTTATTACGAATCAGTGAACCTTGATATACCCGATAACTGGTCATTCGATAATTATTACAATGTAAAACTCGAAGACCTGATTCAAACCATCGACTATGCCATCGAAGAAGGCTATACTGTGTGTTGGGATGGCGATGTGAGCGAACATGGCTTTAATCATAAAAAAGGCTTTGCAGTACTTCCTACAGAAGAAGTTCTTGAGGATGAATCTTTTCTTAGCGAAATAGCCCCTGAAAAAGAAGTAACTAAAGATTTGCGTGAAGCTACTTTTATGTCGCAACAATCTACCGATGACCATCTAATGCACCTCATTGGTACATCGCAGGATAAGGAAGGTAATCCGTATTACATAATCAAGAATTCATGGAACCATAATTCCAATGATTTCCAGGGTAAACTGCATATGTCGTTGCCTTATGTAAAGGCCAAAACCATTGCGATAATGGTGCATAAAGATGCTGTGCCATCAATACTTCGTAAAAAACTTAACTTCTAATAATTTCTGTATAACAGCCACTGGGTGACGATGCCCATAAAAGCCATTAAAAGTATGGGCACATAAAAACCAAGGAAAGGAATTATTAATACAGGTATTAAAATGTTCCCGGCCATTGCCCCCAATAAATCATTGATATAAAGGTGCAGGCCGGGAATTTTTTTGTGCTGATTTACAGAATTAAAGAGCAGCCCGGTGTACAATCCTGATAAAAGTATGCCAGCATATATTGCAAACAGACAGGCCCCGATAGTTAACAAGAATAAAAAACCTGATATTAGCAAAATTGAAGTTGTGGAAAGCCATTTTTTGTGATTAGGGTTTTTAAGCATTAATCCACCGAGCAACCCAAGCATAAACAGCGATATTAAAAGTCCAATGAGTAAATATATGTTGCCAAAGTATAGCTGATAAAAATAAATAAACATGGTTTGAGCTGCTATGCCTGCGAAACCTCCATTAAAAACCACTGCATAACCGGGTTTTTGCAAAGCGAACATTATAAAAACAACTAATAAAGATGTTAGGACCAATAGTTGCCAAATGCGCATATTACGGTATACTCTTTCGCCAAATGCCATAATTTGATTGGTCAGATTCACAGCGTATTTTTGAAACATTTGGAGGAGCCCGGCCAAATACACCAGCGGCTTATCAAACGACAGGGAAGTTTTGTATTTGTCTATTTCATCCATTCCAATGCTTTTCTGGTTCATTAGTCTTGTACCCACGTTGAAACTGTTAAAGTAATTTGCATAAATGCCATTGCGCTCCAGTGTTTGTTCCATCTCTGAAAATTCAGTGGAAAGCGGATTTTCTGAAGCAAGTATTACGGTGTAGGTATCCAAAGCCAGTATGCCCGTGTGTTTAAAAATATCACTTGTTGTTTTTAAGATGCTTCCTTTCAGGTTTTTATTTATTCGCCCAGAGTAGGCCGCTTCTGATTGAAATAAAAGACTCAGGCAACCACCGGAATTCAATCCGCTGCGTAAAGTGCTTATATTGTCAGGAAAGTATATCAATGCGTTTTCCATCAAAGCGGGTCTGGGTTCATTGATGTAAATAATGTCATATTTGTTTTTTTGCTTACTTAGATGTTTTTGTATTGTTTCATGAATTACCTGAACATTCGATTGTTGAAGCATTTGCCGGATATACGAGGGAAAATGAGTTTTAAGTATTGCAAAATATCGGCTATCTTTAATAAGGATGTTGATTTTCCGGAATTTGCTTTTTGAAAGCCCATTTAATATGGGGATGATATCGCTGCCACTGATTAATATTTTGGGATTACAGAAGCCCTGCGCAAGCGCCGGAAATGTGGCTTCTTCATGAGCTGCCGGTGGTTTTGCTGTTATAGCCGGGGCACCCTGGAACAGCAGCATTGTATCTGCATTTGCAGTATCTGTCAGTAGGTTTACCTCGCCTGAAGGAGCCGATTTTGTTTCCACATAGGCATAGCCCGGAAATAAGGGCTCTAATCCTCCTGACCTAACCGATGGTGCAATAATTATCAAAACAAGGGCTATAGCGCTTAATGCAAAACTGCCCCAGGGTGCATTTTCTTTTAGAATTGCGAGTTGAAGTGCCATTACTGCTCCGGCGAGTATAAGGAAAGCAGGGTAATAAAAAATAATTATTGAAGATAGTATGCCAGCTATGACAAAAGCCAGAGTCTCTATTTTATATAATCGAATTATATTTTTACCATCGTTTTCCAGTTTTGCAAATTGTGCAAATAACCATCCGTTAAATCCACTAATAATAGTAATTGAAAGTAGAGTGTAGATAATTCCCCTGGTTAGGTTGCCCGTGGTTTTGATGCCCAGGAGTTCCGGCCTTGTTAGAATTAAAACATAATAGAAACCAATTGCCACAACTGCATAAAGCTGCGTGAGTGTAAAAATTTTTTGTTTCGGGTAGGTTTTTCTGTTACCAATAAACACACCCAGCCCGTTGGCTCCAAGCCAAAAGAAGAGAAAAATACTGATGATGTATTCTGATTGCTCAAAAAGCAAAAGCACCTGCCGCAAGTAAATTACCTGGGTCAGTAAGGCAATAAAACTGACCAGGAAAAATATGAACCCGATTCTAAGTTTGAAGTTCATTTATTTCCAGATTCCATTTACCAGGTTGTTACAAAACTCACATTTGCCTTCTTTTACATGAAGTGCTTTCATTTGGTATCCATCGCGGTCGATTATCTTTTTCTGGCAATGTGGACAATAGGTGTCTTCGGTTTCAGAATCGCGTACATTGCCGATATACACATAATTCAACCCTGCATTGAGCGCCCTTTTGCGAGCGCGTTTCAGCGTAGTAACCGGTGTAGCCGGTTTTGATTTCATTTGGTAGTGGGGGAAAAATCGCAGAAAATGTACCGGTGTGCCTTTACCAGTATTGTCTTTTACCCAATTGGCAAATTTATCGAAGTCTTCATTGGTGTCGTTCTCTCCGGGTATAACAAGGTAGCTGATTTCGAGCCACACTCCTTCTGCTTTCATCACTTTTATGGCATCTAATACCGGCTCAAGTTCACCGGTGTTGAACCTGTCGTAAAATTCGTCGGTCATGCCTTTAATGTCAACTGTGGCGCCATCGATGTATTGTGCCAGTTCTTCCATGGGTTCCTCATTGATAAATCCTGCTGTGACCATGGTGTTTTTAATGCCGTTTTGGTGTGCTAATTTGGCTGTTTCCAGCATATATTCATAAAATACAATCGGGTCGTTGTAGGTGTAAGAAATGATTTTTGCATTATACTTTTTGGCCAGGCTGACTATGGTTTCGGGTGACCTGACTTCTACATTTTCCATTTCAAATGGTGAAAGCTGACTAATTTGCCAGTTTTGACAATTTCGGCATCGTAAGTTGCAGCCCGCCGTGGCAATAGATAAGGTTTTTTGTGTGGGCATAAAATGGAAAAAAGGTTTCTTTTCAATCGGGTCCAGATGCATGGTAATTGGGCGGGCATATACCAGTGTGCGCAGTTTACCTTCCACATTAGCCCGCACTCTGCAATCCCCCAATTCGCCTTCTCTTAAAATACATTTGTGCGGACAGAGTCTGCAAATTACCTCTCCTGTTGATGGTATTTTGTCATAGTAATATGACTCTTTCATTGAAAGATTATGGTTTTCTATAAGCTGCCGGGTAATTTTACTTTGTGGCAAGCTGGCGATACCCGCTTTCATGCATGGTGGTTGATAATTGCTTTCTGTTTTATCAGGGTTGGCAACTTCTTTGTCCTGCTGAAAAAAGAATATCTGCACACCTATAGCCGTTGCAGAAATTATTAATGCAGTTATTATAGTAAGCTTTTGAATTTTATTCATTACGATGAGATTTTTCTGAGAATATTAGGGCTTCGTAAGTATATAAATCGGCTTTTTTCCATCCGTCTTTGCCCAGACCTGCTTTGTATTGGGAGCAGTGGCTGACAAACGCTTCTTTTGTCCAGTCGCGACCTTCGGCCACCTGGGGCAAATAAGTACCTGAATGTGTGCCTTTCTGAATATAAATTCCATGCTTGCCTAACTCGAATTCTTTTAGATTATCAATTGGTTTCAGAGGCGTCAGTACTGAGATTTCTATTTTTACAGATTCCAGTTCTTCGGGTCTTAACTTGTTGAATCTCGGGTCTTCTGTGGCCGCTGCCACAGCCATTTCCTGCACTCCTTTTGCCAGGGGTAGTGTTCCGGAAAAATTGCCAATACATCCGCGTAGTTGCCCGTTTTTATTCAGAGTCACGAAACAGCCGGTTTTCACTTTTAAATTGGATGTGATGCCATCTTCGGGTAAGGGTGGAATACGCTTCGTTTTTAAATAGTGCTCAATGGTGTTTCTGGCAATTTTAAGCAATAGTTTTTTTTCTTCCCAGTTGAGCGAAAAAGAGGTTGTTTTTTTCTGCCTATCATCTGTTTTACTGTCGCTAATGCGCATTGCCCAATAGCCAACCACCCTGTTTCTATCACCATAGGAGCTGCCGGATGAGTTTTGATAGGCTATTTTTTCAATTGTATGGCCTTCTTCTTCAATTAGTTCTAACAGCACCAACATGGCACTAAGACCGCACATGCTTGTTTTTAGTTGTGGAATATCTGCCTCGTTGTTGGCTGATATTTGTTCCAAAAGTTTTTCTGTGTCTCCTGTGGCCAGGGCCTCTGCAGTCAAACTGTCTGTTTTACAGGCATCTTTGTTGTTGGGATAATGTGAAAAGTCTGTGCTGAGTACAAAGAGGTTGTTTTCTGTATAATAAGGTTTCAACGCTTTCGCTATGGCTTTTATCTCCTGTTGTTTTTTGGTATTGATGAGAATGGGTATAATTTGAAAATCATTTTTCAGGTGGTGCTGTAAAAAAGGCAGCTCTACTTCCAGGCTGTGCTCATTTATATGGGCTTTTTCATTAAACTCAAAGTATGAACTTTTAAGCAGTTTTTTTACAATTTCGGTGTTCACCGGTACTTCTCCCAGGGGCGTTTCATAGCTTTTCCCGAGGTAAACTGATGCCCGTTTTACCCACACACGATGGGCAGAACCCAGTAAAAAAACATTTTTTATTTCCCGCCCTGGTGTTATCTGGTTAAATGCTGATGCGGCCACCTGTCCCGAGAAAACATACCCGGCATGCGGAGCTATTATAGCCCGGGTTGTGCCTTCATGTTTTTTTTCGGCTTTTGCAAAAAATTGCCTGAGTTGCATTTTTAACTCTGCAGCATTATCGCTGTAAAATTGTCCGGCAACTGCAGCTTTTCTGATGTTTTGTTCTGGCTTATCCTGCGAGTGGCATCCAATTACAAAAAACATCAGCACAACGAGTGCTAAAAGTTTGTTTTTAATTGTTATCATTGACATACCCTGTTTTGTTGACCCTTAAAAAGATAATCAAAAAAACGGATTTTGCCAATTTTGTGGTTGTTTTATTTTGGGAGATGAATTTTATTAGGCCAGCAAAGCTTCTATATCCTGTATTTCCCGTGGAATATGCTGCATTAAATCTTCGTTGCCGTTTTCAGTCACCAGAATATCGTTTTCTATGCGTACTCCCAGGGCCTCTTCTTTGATGTAAAGGCCGGGCTCGCATGTGAGTACCATACCCGGCTTTAGCATTTCTTTGGGATTGCCCACGTCGTGTACGTCGATGCCCATGAAATGACTTGTTCCGTGCATGAAATATTTGCGGCTCAGGGGCTCTTCAGGGTTTTGTTGCTTGATGTCCTGCCTGGTAATAAGTCCCAGGCTGAGCATTGCTTTTTCCAGGTGTTCACGCACCTGCTGGTTAATTTCTTTTATGCTAATGCCGGGTCTGATAAGATTAGTCGCATATTTCTGGGCATCAAGCACAGCTGCATAAACTTCTTTTTGTCGTGCCGTAAACTGACCTCCCACGGGTAAGGTCCGGCTCATGTCTGCAGCATAACCATTGTATTCTGCACCAAAATCAAGGAGCAATAATTCCTGGTTTTGCATTTGCCGGTTATTGGTTATGTAGTGCAGTGTACAAGCATTGGGTCCGGATGCGACTATGGGGTCAAATGCATGTCCGTCTGACCCATTCGCAATGAATGTGCGTATCATTTCGGCTTCTACTTCATATTCCATTGCGCCGGGCCTGATTATTTTGGGTAAATTTTTGAAAGCTGTTTCGGTTATACCAATGGCTTTTTTTATCAATGCGATTTCTTCGGGCGATTTTATTACGCGTAGCCTGGCGATAATGCTTTGCAGGTCGGTTTGCCGCAGGTTGCTGTTGTGTTTCATGAGGTGCTTTGTCCATTGCACGGCTACATGGTGGTGTGCCGGATAACTGGCAGCTATTGTGCTGTTTTTGCTGGCCAGGTTTTCCAATGTTGATTTCAAGCTGTCGGTGTACCTGATATCGGTGATGCCTGAAATGTTGGCAGCATCAGCAGTATTAAGCTGGTAGCCATCCCAGATTATGGTTTTGGTGTCCGGCCTGTTAATGAAAAGAATTTCATGCCATTGGTTTGCTGTGGTGTACATCACAAGCACTGTTTCCGGCTGGGTAATGCCGGTAAGGTAAAACATGTCTGAAGATTGGCGGTAAACATATTGCTGATCGCCATTGCGCAGGGCAATGGGGTTTGAAAAAGCCACCACAATGGTGTTTGGTTCAATTTGTTTCTGTAGATTTTTTCTGTTACGTGTAAAAAATTGATAAGACAGTTCCTGGTGTCGCATGCTGTTGATTTTTTTACTGAAAACTCTATACAGTTAAACTTGTTCTGTGGATTCCACAATTTCTTCTCCGTTGCCTTCCTCTTTTCTGTTTTGTGCAATATGATAAATAATGAATAAAGCCCCTGCATAATAGGGCAATAGCGGGATTTTATAGCGTACAAGGGCCCCAAAGTTGGCTGTTGTAAGACCCACCGAAAATGCAAATAGAATAGTGAATCCAAAAGCAAAAAGTAATACTGGTTTTTCGAACATTATCGTAAAAAAACGGCGTAATCCGGCTTTGAATAACACCCACAATAGTAATAGCACTAAAGCGGTGTTTTCTAATCCCGAAAGGAACATTACCGGATTTTGGGCTTCAAATATAAATGGCCTGTACAGTCCTGCAATGGTAGCCTTTGGAGCTTTGTTCAAGATGCTCTGTAAATTAGGTTGTAGTTCCCCCAAATCAAATGAGTTCCCACCATAGTAAGCGCGTGTCAGGTCATCCTGGGTAATAATGGCTTTCTGCAAAAGAGCATCCATTGAGGTGTAATAGGAACCCACGTATTCTCCAATGTTGAAGATTATATATTGTCCCAAACCCCAAAACATGAGGACCAAAATAGGCAGAACGAGAAAGCGGAGAAACATACTTTTAAATTTGTTTAAAAAATAAAAAGCTACCCAAATCATAATTCCACCGAGTAGCGCAAAGAAAATATAGGCTTTGATTGAGATGAGGACATAAACACTGATTATGATGGAAATTGTGTACAATATGATGCGTCTTTTTTGGAAAAATATTTTATAAAAAGCAAAGATGAACCACCCGGAAGCAGCCATGGTATAGGAATCTTTTAACACGCCACTTCCCCAGAAAGCTACAGAAGGTATAAAGAGGACTGCAATAGCCAGCAGATAATCGTTTTTGGGATACATTTCTACAAACATCAGGTAAAGCCGCCAAACTCCACTGTAGGTAATGATGGCTGTGAGAATGGATACCTGTAAAAAACTACCCGTGGTAAAAAGCATGAGTACTGAAGTGAACCGAACCACTGTAAAGGAGTTTGGGTCGTGGTAATAAATAGGATATCCGGTTTCATTGGTAAAGACACTAAAGTTTTCAGGGGTAAGGTTATTGGCCAGAATGCTCAGATACGTGCCCGGGTCTTCGAAAAGTAAGTTTCTTAACACGAGGGCACTTCTGAAATAACCGGTGGTGTCGCCACCTCCGTAATAGAAAAGGTAAATGGCACAAAGCGCAAGCGCACCGCCTATTTTATATAAAAGTCCCCAATGATAGAAACGATAATGTGGTTTTTCTTCGCGGCGTTTTTGAGAAATTCTGGCTGCTATAATCCAGGCACCAAGAATGTAAGCCGGTACTAGTAAAAAATCCCAAATGCTGAAATATTCCATTTACAATCGTTTCTGTTATCAATTTACCTTCCGGTAAGTATTGCGAAGATAGAACTTTCGGTTTGAAAATGTTTAATAACTTTTGCTAAAACAGTACTTAGGGTCTGCTGAAAAACAGCAAATGCAATAATAATCAACTACTTATACAATAAAGCTTCTATGTAAATGCAAGCTTTTGGCATTAAATTCTATAAAAGGCGTGCATTTATAAATAGCTCTGGCTATTCCACGAGCCACTCAGCAACCTGGTCGAATCCCACGAGCCATTGCGCTATCGACCCAATGGCCTGTGTAATTACAGGGTTTTAGGTGTAATGGGTAATTTACCCGTGTAGCGGTAGTTGTTTTTCACAGGTAACAGCTTTTTATTTTAAAACAAGGAATTTTAATATCCTTTAATATTTAATTCAATGAGCTGGTTTAATATGCTTCTTATCTGTTGTTTGTTGCTTTGTGGATGTGGCTTATGATATAATGATCTTTTTGTTAACATAAAAAATAACAAGGAAACATAAAGATTTATTTGCGCTGTATTATTATTATCGCAGGGTATTCACTAACTTAAATTATTATATTATGAGAAAATTTTTAGGAATTACCCTGCTTGGTGTAATTACAATTGCTTTCTTAAGTTGCGAGAAAGATGAAATGGAAATAAAACAATCCATGGAAAATAATGGACCAGAGCAACGCGTTATTAATTTTAAAGACAATATGCTTCAAAAAAACGGAGGAGGACAATCAATGCAGCTCGATTCGCTCATTTGGTATACCGAAGCAACCCTGAATTACAGCTATGGATTCCCAAATTTATACTATGACGAAAAACGAAAAGATTCGGCTTTAATAACGGTAGATTTAATTGATGGCTGTATGGTTTCTGCCGAAGATGTGAATGCTACTTTTGTTGAAATTAATAACCGCATTTATGAGTTTTATGATAATTTTAAATATGACTCAAAGCATGTGGTGGTTGTGAATCTTGAATTGGAGGGGCGCAATAAAGAGGGGGCCGGAATATGGGTTTATACCACAACCGGAAAACTTTTTGAAGGAGATAATCTAAAGAGCAGCAACCCGTTTCAGTTTTACGACTGGTGGCATTGTTATCTTACAGGCCGCTGTAATGGGTATAATGATGATTATCCGAGTACTGAGTATTCGGGCGATCAATTAGAGCGCTATTACATTACCCACAATGATGCCTTTGATTATCTGAATCCGGAGTATCAGGACGTCTGGTTTACCGATGTGGATGGGCCATATTTTTTCTATGGATATGCTGACGAACCTGCTTTTGAGATGTACATTTGGAATGGTTATAATTATGAAGATTGCATTTCACCTGATCAAATGAACTATTTTTTGCAACATATAGATGAGGTGATAATTGATTATTTACCTGTTGATGCTACACCTTTTAATTTAGAGGTTTCATTCACTAGCATTACGAAAGGTAAAAGTACTGGTGGATTACATTGCTATGAGGTTGAAGCCGGAACATATCATGAAAGAATGATAGAAGCCCCGATGAATCCCGAACCAATGTGGTAATTATTATTTTATAAGCAGGTTGCCCTGAGGGCAGCCTGTCTTAAATTTTTGAACTATGCGAATTTTATTTGTTTTTTTATTTGGACTATCGTTTATGGTGAGTAAAGCCCAGCCATTAGAGCCTTTAATATCTGTCGGGCACGGTGGCTCTGTAACTTTTATCGGTATGCAGTTTATTGATGATACCCTTTGGGTTTCGGGTTTGCATCGCGATAATGGTGATGATATAATCTGGAAATATGATGAAAATGGAGCTTTATTAGACAGTACGGTTTTTCATCTGCCCGGAGGTACTTTATACAGTTTTGTTCCTTATGGCGATTCTGTAGTGGTAATAGGTGTGCAAACCGAGGATAATGACAAGGGCAAGTTAGTTATGCATTGCCTCGACAGGAATTTAGAACTGGTTTGGTCAAAATTTGTCACTT
>NZ_JBSRDC010000081.1:0-38846 GCF_055145285.1 Salinivirga sp.
AACACTGTTTTGACATTATAAACTACTTTTTTTCTGGAGTTTCAAAAAAGATATCGCATAAATAAACAAAAGTAATTGTTGTTGATTCTCTTTTTAAAAAAGTTTCGGATGGATGTGATCCGCTTTGATACAAAAACACATAAAATTTTCCAAATTCAAGGCTTTTATCTAAATTCGTAGGCTAATTAAAAATTGTTAATATCTGCTCATTTAAATAAAAAACCATGACAACAATCCTACAAGCAGAAAACATCAACAAATCATTTATTAATCACAGAGCACTTACAGATGTTTCTCTCGAAATTTCAGAAGGCAGCGTATTTGGTTTGTTAGGCCCCAACGGAGCAGGCAAAACCACATTAATACGCATCATTAATCAAATTACACAGCCCGATAACGGGAAGGTATTATTCAATGGACAGCCATTGCGGCGCAAACATGTAGAGCAAATAGGCTACCTCCCCGAAGAACGCGGTTTGTATAAAAAAATGAAAGTTGGCGAACAAGCCCTTTATCTGGCCAGGTTAAAAGGTCTCAGCAAACACGATGCCCTGAAAAGGTTAAAATACTGGTTCGAAAAATTCGGAATACAAGACTGGTGGGGTAAAAAAGTAGAAGAACTCTCAAAAGGAATGGCCCAAAAAGTACAATTTATCGTTACAATAATTCATGAACCCAAATTATTGATTTTTGATGAGCCATTTAGCGGTTTTGACCCAATTAATGCTAAACTGCTGAAAAACGAAATATTAGATTTAAGAAAAAAAGGCGCTACCGTAATTTTTAGTACCCACAACATGGGCAGTGTAGAAGAAATATGCGATGAAATTGCACTAATCAATCAATCACACAAAATACTGGAAGGTAAAGTAGACGAAGTAAAAAAACGCTACCGAACATTCGAGTATGAGTTCCATTATCATGGCGTTGAGAACCTCTCAAACAAGTTGCCTGAACAATATGAGGTAATTAACGATGAAAATAAATCAGGAGAACAATTTGCCCGTATAAAAATTCTGGATGGCACATCTCCCAACGAACTTCTGAAAGAAGTAATGCCACATGCAACCATAAATGCTTTTAAAGAAGTTATCCCCTCTATGGATGATGTTTTCATCGAAGTTGTTAACAAGTACGAGAACAAAAACTAAATATCCCAAAACCATGAATAAAACAAAATACATAATAAAAAGAGAATATATTTCAAGGGTTAAGAAAAAATCATTTTTGTTAATGACCCTGATAGGCCCAATACTTTTTGCCGGCCTACTGGCAGCTCCAGTATGGTTTGCTACCATGGAAGATAGCGATACAAAGCATATTGCAGTGATAGACTCATCGGGTATTTTCGATTACACAAAAGTTTTAAAAGAAAGCATTACCCTCAATAGCAGAAGGTTTCAGTCCGAATTGGACAAATACCAGAAAAACCTGCCTCCAATCGGAAGCGAAATGAAAAACCTCAATGATAAACTCCACCTCATTGCCAACAATCGGGACACACTTATGGGGGAAAACCTGAAATTGGGATTTATCAATGAAGCCAGAAAAATTAAAAAAAGTCACAATTTACCGCAACAACCTTTTGATTCTCTGGCCACCAAATATGCCAACATGCTCCCTTTAATCAATCAACGATTAAACGATGTTAAAGGAAAAATTGGAAATACTTCCACAGCAAAATTTCACTATAAAGACTACAATTATAAAACGGTAAAACAAGCTATTCGCAACGGTGATTACTATGCTGCTGTTTTTATTCCGTCTAATGTCCTCTCGTCCCTTAAAATCCAAACATATGCACAGAAATCGCTTTCTATGGGATTACGAAGTCATATAGAAAGCTCCATAGAACGCGAAATAGAAAACCAAAAACTGCGCAATGCGGGCATCGACCAGGAGATACTTCAAAACATGAAAACCAGCATTAATGTAGCAAGTATTAAAATTACTGAAGATGGCGAAGAAAAAGAAGCACGCCCTGAGATTGCCATGATCATTGGATACGTTGCCGGGTTCCTTATTTACATATCAATATTCATGTTTGGCTCACAAGTAATGCGCGGTGTAATTGAAGAAAAAACCAGCCGCATTGTCGAAGTTATTCTGAGCTCGGTAAAGCCCATGCAATTACTTATGGGTAAGGTGCTTGGAGTAGGTCTCGTAGGTCTGACACAATACCTGATTTGGATTATCATGACCGGACTGCTAACTTTTGGAGCCTTCACCATACTTGTGCCCTCGGATGCCTCTCAGCTCCAACAACAAGCTAATGATTTTGTTGGCAGTGGTGGCATGCAGAGCATGGCTCCGGTAGTAGAAGGAAACATGGGCCAAATGCAGGAAATTATGGCGTCCATTACCAGTGTCAACTGGCCACTAATACTTGGCACCTTTCTGTTTTTCTTTATAGGCGGATACATGCTGTACGCTGCATTATTTGCGGCCGTTGGATCAGCTGTTGATAACGAAACCGACACCCAGCAGTTTATGGCCCCCATCACCATTCCATTAATTTTAGCCTTGTTTGTTATGATTAATACGATAAATAACCCGGAAAGCGCCCTTACATTCTGGTTTTCTATCATCCCATTGACCTCTCCCATTGTGATGTTGGTAAGAATACCATTTGGAGTACCAATCTGGGAGTTAGCCCTATCGATGGGATTGCTTTTCGCAACTTTCATAGGTATGATCTGGGTTGCCTCGAGAATTTATAAAACAGGCATTCTCATGTTCGGGTCAAAAGTTTCTTACAAAGAATTGTGGAAATGGATTAAAATAAAGCACTAAAAGTTATAAATTCATATCTGGTGAAAAATATAAATTAGATGAATCTTAAACATATGAATTTAATACCTTTACCAGGTCCGATGATCAAACCAATACAATTTGCAAACAACCATATTATAAATCGTATAGGAAAATATTAAGACAAATTATACCTTAGCAAAATAATAGGAAAATTAAAAAAACAGCCATATCAAAAAACCAGATATGAACAAACGTATAGCCATTTTCGATTTGGGGTCAAACGCTTTCAAATTGTTAATTGCCGAGAAAGCAGATATACCTGAAGGGTTTAAAATAATACACAAAGAACAATCAGGAGTAAAGCTTGCAAGCAAAGGAATTACAAAAAAAATTATTACAGAAGATGCACGTTTGAGAGCGCTTGAGGCTATAGCATCTTTTAAAGTTACTGCAGAAAATTACAAATGCAGAACCATCAAATGTACCGGTACATCTGCCTTCCGTGATGCACAAAATGGACAGTTGCTGGTAAACGAAATCAAAGAGCGCTTTCATCTCGATGTAGAGATAATCAGCGGGCAACGAGAAGCAGAGCTCATACACAAAGGAGTTCAAAAAGCTTATAAACTCGAAAAAACACCAGTGCTGATTATGGATATCGGAGGTGGCAGCCTGGAAATCATAATTGCTAATAAAAAAGAATTATTTTTCCAGAAAAGCTACGATCTGGGTATGCGCAGAGTAATGGAAAAGCTCAAATTAACCGACCCGCTTACTGAAGAAGACAAAGAACGCATAATTAAATTCTTCGACGAAGAATTTAAAGAACTGGATAAAACTGTTAAAAAATATGAGCCAGAAGTACTTTTAGGCACCAGCGGAAGCTTTGAAACCATTAGCAACCTGGTAGAAGCACAAAAAGGCCGCCCGCTTAAAAAAATTGATACGGCTGCCTATAAGTTGTCGCGCACGCGCATCAAAGAACTGCACGACCACCTTGTTTTTATGCCTGAAATTGAAAGACGGGAAGTAAAAGGGATGGACATGATTCGGGTAGATCTCATGTCCATTGCTATTGTCTTCGTAAATCATATTATTAAAAAGTTTAATTTTGAGAAAGTCTTCTTTTCCGCTTTTGCATTAAAAGAAGGTCTACTAACAGAAGCACTTGAATAAGGAGTAAGCTATGGCAAAAATTTTAGTTATTGACGATGAAGAGAGCATAAGAAACACGTTACAGGAAATACTTGAATATGAAAAATATTCGGTTGATGTATCTGAAGACGGTGAACAGGGCCTCGAATTGATCAAAAATAATGACTATAATGCCATTCTTTGCGATATAAAAATGCCTAAAATGGACGGTATTGAAGTCCTGGAACGTGTAACAAGACTACAACCCGACACGCCGGTTATTATGATATCCGGACATGGAAATATTGATACCGCTGTAGAGGCAATAAAAAAAGGTGCTTACGATTTTATAGAAAAGCCATTGGACCTGAACAGGTTGCTTATCACCATAAAAAATGCTCAGGATAAATCTACCCTGGTAGAAGAAACCAAACGACTGAAACAAAAGGTTTCTAAAAACTTCCAAATGGTCGGTAGCAGTGCGGCCCTCACACAGGTCAAACAAATGATTGAAAGAGTGGGTCCAACAGAAGCCCGCGTGCTCATTACCGGAGAGAATGGAACAGGCAAAGAACTTGTAGCACGGCAACTACACGAAATGAGCCAACGTAAAAGCTCAGCATTTATTGAGGTAAATTGCGCCGCCATACCCTCTGAGCTAATTGAAAGTGAACTATTTGGACACGAAAAGGGAGCTTTTACATCAGCCAATAAGCAACGTAAAGGAAAATTTGAACAAGCCACTGGAGGCACACTTTTCCTCGATGAAATCGGAGACATGAGCCTGAGTGCACAATCAAAAGTTTTACGCGCATTGCAGGAAAATAAAATTACACGGGTGGGCGGCGATAAAGATATTGACGTAAATGTGCGCATTGTGGCTGCAACCAATAAAAATATGAACGAGGAAATAAAGGCCACCCGTTTTCGGGAAGACCTCTATCACCGTATTAGCGTAATTCTTATTAATGTACCGCCGTTAAGAGAACGTACAGAAGATATTCCAGAGTTGGCAGCGTTTTTCAATGAGCAAATTTGTGACGAATATAAAATTAAGCCGGTAAAAATTTCTAAAGACGCGATTGAAGAACTTCAAAAACTCCAATGGACAGGTAATATCCGTGAATTTAGGAATGTTATAGAACGACTTATCATACTCAGTAATGAACAAATTACAGGGAACGACGTAAAATCCTTCGCACATCCTTTGAGTACAACCAAAAAACAGTAATCATGCAGACACTTCACATAGATGGAACCAAAGTAAGCCCTGAAGTAGAATTAAATCCAAAAGAAGGAGTATTTTTCATAAAAGGCACTTCAATGTCTGAAGATGCTGTAGGATTCTATATGCCCATCATAGAATGGCTAAAACAATATGCCGAAAACCCAAATCCTAAAACAGACGTAACTTTTCATCTTACTTATTTCAATACAGCATCATCAAAACTTTTGTGGGAGATTATGATTCTACTCCAGGAAATCTATAATGGCGGGCATGATGTGAAAATAGACTGGATTTTTCAGGACGAAGATGAAGATATGGAGGAAGCTGGCGAAATATATGCTGAACGTATGGATATTCCCATCAACCTGATAATAAACGAGGATTAACCAAAATTTTCTTTTGCCCGGTTACTAATACTCGTAAAATGCTTTAGAAGGCAGGGATCCGGATTTTTTATATGCTTCACCACATCGTTGGCCCAGACTACATAGTCATATTTCCGTTTTCTTGACCATGACAAATCATACTCCAGAATATCGTTAATATTACAAGCTTTATCTGCAATTTTTATTTTCGCGGCATCTGCCGAAAGTTCCCCTGCATGCGCTACCTGCAATTGCTTTCGCTTTTTCGATGGTAAGGTCATATCATCGGTCATTTCCTCGACCAGCCCGGCTACTCTTGCAGAAAAATCATTTGCAAGCGATTCTAAAGTATATTCCGTATCTTCAATTACATCATGCAGCACAGCAGCCTGCAAAAGTTCTACATCCCTGTGCCCACACTCGGCCAACATTAATGCAACCTTTACCGGATGATTGATATAAGGAATTTTTTGGCTGCCCTTGCGCCGCTGATACCTATGCAGCCAGGCTGCTTTGGCTACAGCACTAAGAATACACGCAGGCATTTCATTTTTATCTATCATTGTACAGCTAATTCTATTTTTCCTAACTTGTTCCATTCATAAACCCGGTCTTCACCAAAGTCCAGAATTATTTCGGGCGTTTCAACCTCTGCATCTTCAACACCTGAAAAGCCTTGCTGTTCAATCACAACCGGTAAAGTCATAGCATCTCCGCCCGGCTTTATTCTTCGGGTTTTAAATACACGCTTATCACGTTGAACTTTCTCCCCGTTTTTTAGCTCATAAGTTTGTGCGCCCAAATCAACTCCAAAAAGGGGTTTTGCAGCCCTGCTTTCAATTTTCCAACGCACTTTGCCATTGTAACCATCTATCAAAGTTCCATAATAGAGCACTATAAAAATTTTACCGCCCTTGGTTAAAGATGCATAAGGTTGCCATTTCCAATCGCGTTCATGATATTGCGCATTGGCAAATTGCGTTAGAATAAGAAAAATGGCTGTGAGTAAAACTAATTTCTTGGTCATATTTTTTAGCACAAAATTTATCAGTTATGTGGCACTCCAAAAAGGGTTGTTTTACCCGATTGCAAAAAAAAATCAATATTTTAAAACTGGAAATAGATAAACGGCTGTATGTCGGCTGCCTGAATTTGGAAAATAAAGAAGACCACAATTACAATAATTGGAATTTTCAAATACCAGGGTACAGCAATGTACCATCGAATATAGTATTCTTTAATGCGGGAAGGTAACCAATGAAAAACAAAACCAATTAACATGAGTAGAAAAATCCATTTATAACCGGTCAAATATTCAAAAGTTTGGCCCCATTGCCAGTCGGTGCCAATTTGTTGTAACATATTTCCAACTATTTCAGTACTTTGAGCCCTGAAAAATATCCAGGCAAAAGAAACTATGTGGAAAGTAATAAAAATGGCCACTGCCCTACCCCATAAGCCTGAAAATCTGAAGCTTGTAACAGATCTTATAAATTTATCGATAGCTAAAGCAATACCGTGAATAGCACCCCAAATAATAAACCGCATGCTGGCTCCGTGCCAGAGCCCTCCGAGTATCATGGTAATCATTAGGTTCGTATAAGTTCGCATTGTGCCTCTCCGGTTACCACCCAGTGGTATATAGAGGTAATCTTTTAACCACGATGAAAGTGAAATGTGCCAGCGCCGCCAAAAATCTGTTACACTGGTTGCCTTGTAAGGCGAACGAAAGTTAACAGGCAATCTAAAACCTAAAAGCAACGCTACTCCAATTGCAATATCAGTGTATCCGCTAAAATCGCAATATATCTGAATTCCGTAACCATATACGGCCATCAGGTTTTCGAATCCCGAATAGAGCAATGGTTGCTCAAATACACGATCTACAAAATTCACCGAAATATAATCGCTTATTACAATTTTCTTTACCAGACCGTTCAGAATAAGAAAGGTGGCATAGCCAAACTCGTAAGCGGTGAGTTTGAACTTCCTGTATATTTGGGGTACAAATTCTGCCGCACGAACAATAGGTCCGGCTACAAGTTGCGGGAAAAAGGATACGTAAAAACCGAAATCCAGAATATTTTTCACCGGTTTAACCTTATACCGGTAAATATCTATAGAATAACTAATGGTTTGAAACGTATAAAAAGAAATACCGACCGGGAGAATAATCGTGTAAATATCGAGCGAAGTATTGGCAAGCTCATTCAAACCCATCGCCAGATAATTCACAACCTGTATATTGGTTCCAAAAACGGTATTGATCAGATCAGTATAAAAATAAGCGTACTTAAAGTATGACAGCACAAAAAGATTAACAAATACGCTAAGCCCAACCAGAAACTTTCGTCTGTTGGGCATATTAATGTTGTATATACCCCAACCAATAAAATAATCTACTATTGTACTGAATATGAGCAGAAAAAAGTAATATCCACCACATTTATAGTAAAAAAAGAGACTTATAACAAATAACCAAATATTGCGCAGTTGCATGCGCTTTTGTAGTGCAGAAAATCCGGCAAGAACCACAAGAAAAAATACCCAAAAACTCCAATGGGTAAATATCATTGGAATGTTTTCCTGGTAGGTAAATATCTTACTTAATAAATCCTGCATTTAACATAGAATCAAATGGCTTCGCCACATTCACTAAAGTTATTTTTTCGGCATAACCGTGTGCTCAAAACTATTCAACAAAGCATTAAAAAACAAATCGCCCTGCAAATGATAACCTTTTTTTGAAAGATGCACCCTGTCACGCGCGCTCAAACCATACATATCCCATTGACGCATGGCGCCTTCACCGCCCATTACAGTATAAAAATCCCACACAGCTGCATCAAATTTTACTGCAATTTCTTTTATTGCCTCTGCAGCCTTCTCTACCTTTTTGTTGGGTAAATATCCATTAATGAAATGATCGCCGGGCGTGGTTAAAATTAATGCTTTATCGGGGAAAACTTTTCTTATTTCCTGAATTAGCATACCATAATACAAGGTAAAATCACTTATTCGGGCATAAATATCGTAAATATCATTTGTTCCCAAAGATATTATTATCAAATCAGGGTTTGTGAAATTTAAAAACTTTGTAAAATTGCTACATTGTGCAAAATCTTCTGCTTTTGCCCCATTAAGACCCAAAGCATGATAAGTAATACCGGGAAGGTCATTTTTCAGTCCAATACCATATAATTCAAACGGATGGAGACTATCGGCACCTAAAACCTTTACTTCAACAGATTTCACAAGTTGCTTTAGCCCGACATTAACCTTACCCTGCCCCGGGTATATCTTCACTCGATTACCTGAGGGTGTTATCAGAAAGGCCGTATCAGTTGTAGCATACCACATTTCTATTTCACTAAATCCGGAAAAAGGTAAAGTATCATACTGGCTGATTCTTAAGTCAATAACAGAATCGGTAGAGAAAACCTTGGCCGGGATTAAACCTGTATGCACATTATGCTCTTTTACTCCATTAACAACTTCCCATTGGCTTGCCGATCGAATTAAATAATTCCCCGGATTGTTGGTTGCTGCAAGATTATAAGGAAATATAACGCCTCTTGCTCCTTCAGAACCCGGAAAAAATCGCTGCATGCGTCTCCTGATTTGGCCGGTTAAGAAATCAGCCTGAATGTGAGAATCGCCCAAATGTAGAATTTCAATTTTCGATTTTCCGTTCAATATCAGATTCTGCCATTCCTGAAAAAATGATTTAAACCCGGGTAAAGATGCCGGGTTACCCGTAAGCTGGTTTTTATCGTATCGGATAAATTGATATTGGGGCACTTCGTATGGATAATCCTGTGCTATTGAATACCCGGGTAATAAAATAAGTATGAAAAGTATTTTGAACACACGGATAATCATGTAAATAAATTTTATATATCAGGATTGGCCACTGTGGCACTATCGTTATTTTGCGTCTGATACTGATTATATTCGTACATAATAGCATTATACATCATGCGAGCAACAATGCGTGCACCGCGGAAATTAAAATGGGTAAAATCTTTCCGGGCCAGTGGTGGTTGAGCAAAAACCCATGCAGGCATTGAATTGTGGCCCCCCATGGCCTCATACATGTCCCAGAAAGCACAATTACTTTTAAATGCAGCATTGCGCTGCGCATTTCTGATTTTAGTAATATTAGGATACGATTCGTACCAGCCATGTTTTTTTTGCGACATGTCACTCACACTTACCACCAATACAGGGATCTCACCTGCAGCTTTTTTCAGGTGAGTCAACTGACTTACTAACTGCCTTTCGTAAAAGTTGTAACTATTTACAATATGCGGAACTACATTAACACCAAATTGAAAAACAATCAACTTCACGTTCAATTGTTTGAAGAAACGTGAAAGTATTTCCGTTCTCATTTTATAAAATTCAGCACCTCTACTACCCCTCCAGGCAATATTATCTACAGCAATTCCTGTAGGCTGATCAAATGAAACCGCATAAAAATAAGGCAAACTGTCGCCTGAAACTTCAAAGGTTATATTTTCGGGTGTATGATTCAATTGAAGCCCAAAATAATTTAATGGACCGGAGCCATCAACCACATCCTTCAGTAAGAGTGAATCTTTTTCATAAATAGAAAGATTGAATAAGCCACCTCCCCTGCCAAAAAATAATCGAGCCCAGCGAAAATGCCGACTCGATAAGTAACTATATTTCGATATTTTATAGTTAAGCTTTCCTGAAAGCACAGAGTCGCTACCATTGAGCATTGAACAAGAACCCAGGATTCCGTAATTCTGATAATCGAATATAGAATCGCTGCGCATCATTACGGTATGTTTTTCCCAGGGCCCCTCAGTAGTGATTTGCATGCTCGAATTTTCACTTACAGGCTTGTACGCTGGCAGCAATCCCGGGCCACTACCGCTGTATGTTTTTTGAAACCGGTTACGTAAATAGCGTGTAATACGGTCGCCCTCGATTTGCGAATCGCCGTAGTGTAAAATACGAATAAGACTCTTTGAAACGTTACCTGTGCGTAATTCCTCGAAAAAAGGTTCCAGCATACGGGTATTATCCTTCGGAAACTCAATTGGTTGTATCCTGTCGCGCAATTTAGATGCACGCGCTCTTACTGTGTCAATAATTTTTTGAGCATTATTTGTTTGCACATGCTGGGTGTCAGCCTGCATTTGTTTTTGCTGCAAGCTGTCTGTAATGCGGGCAGCAGTAATAATACTATCCAGGTTCACATATTGTGGTTCTTCGGCAGTAATCTGATCCAGGTTAAGAAACTTTATCCGGAAATCATCAGTAACCTTCAGACCTTCGGAAGGAAAAATCCACGACAGCATGGCCAGTAAAGCCAGTACCAGTGTAAAAAAGAGCAGTATATCCCGGGGCTTTACAGGCTTAACATTCATAAGTTAGTTAATACGTTTAACTTTAATTCGCTGGCCTGCTTTTAAATACCGGCCGGTAGTCAAGTTGTTCATACGTAAAATATCCCTGTCACTAATTCCTTCGTATCGCTTGGCTACCTCCCATAAGGTTTCTCCTTTTTTTAGGGTATAATATTCATACTGACCATCATCCGGGTATTTTTTAGAAGTCTGGTTGCCCTGCACATTTTTAACAGGGTTTCCTTCCCTTTTTTGTTTTTGGGCGAATGAAAGTTTGTTAATGCTTTTATAATTGGCTGCGCGTGATTTTGGGACATACACATTGAGCCGTTGCCCGGTCCGAATCATACTACCTCTGATACCGTTCCAGTAGCGCAAATCACGGGTTCGCACATCATACCAATCTGCTATAAAACCAAGGTTATCGCCGGGCTTTACCCGATAGTATAATCTTTTATAATTACCCGATGGAGCATCTCCGTAGTAGCGTTGTTTATTGGGCTTTTTGGCCAGTATTTTGGGATTGAAATAAATTGAATCTTTATATTTCATAATAGAATCCTGCAAAGTAATAAAATCTGTTGCCCGCTTATAAGGCAAGCGCAAGGCGTATGCTTTCCCTCCCGGGATTATATTTCGCCGATACTGGGGGTTTAAATCCTGTAATTGCCCAAGAGGCAGTTGCATAACTTCGGCCACTTGTTTTAAATGTAATTTTTGCTTAACCTTTACCGTATCTGTTAGCAAGGGCATTTCTATATTTTTTGCCTTAAGATTCAATTCGTCCTGATGGTGAAAAATATATAGCACCGCAATAAACCCGGGCACATAACCACGTGTTTCCCTGGGTAAATAATAATACAGGTCCCAAAAATCTGTTTTGCCGCCACTTCTTCGAATGGCTTTATTCACATTTCCCGGGCCACAATTGTAGGCAGCAAGTGCCAGGGTCCAGTCACCAAAAATTTCATGAAGTGAATTTAAATAATCTGCTGCTGCATAGCTTGATGCTACCGGATCTCGCCGTTCATCGACGAATGAGGTAATTTCCATATCGAGAAATCGCCCGGTAGCATACATAAACTGCCACAAACCTGTAGCACCCACACGCGAAACGGCTCTGGGGTTTAATGCAGATTCAATAACCGGTAAATGTTTCAATTCCAACGGAAGTCCTTTGGCATCCAGAATAGCCTCAAAATACGGAAAATAATATTCGGATAGTCCAAGCACTGTTTCGGTCAGTTCACGTTTATCTTTGAGGTATACCTTAAAATAGCTTTTTACAATTCTATTGTAAGTCATGTCAAAGAATACAGGCATCTCAGCCATATTTTTCTTGATAACCGAATCATGCGGCATCAATAAACCAACATTATCGATTTCTTCCATTTCTATAGTGTCCTCCTGATCTACAGAACGGCTTACATACCATGAATGCAACAAGCTGTCATAGTCTTCCGTTAACTGGTTTAACACTATCTGATCGTTTACCTGACTGGTATCGGTGAGCAAATTTGCATTAACGGTTTGCACAGTTAAGGCTGTCAATAAACTCAGGGTAGTCACTAATATTTTCATCTGTTTATTTTTAATTGTCAATGGTCAGACCCGCCTGCCATAGTAGTACGGCGGGCAGGTGTAGCTCGCCATGATGAGCTGAATATCTGACACATAGTATTTCTATCTTTATTATAATTATGCTTGTGCCTTGCTTCGCCGAAGCTATGCGAAGGCGCAGCCTCGCTCCGCCAAAGCTACGCGAAGGCGCAGCCTTGCTTCGCCGTCCGCGTTCGCTGAAGCTATAGCGTTTCACCTGCGGCAAGTCTATGGCGACCGAAGGGAAGCGAAAGCTATGCGAAGGCGCGTGTGTTAAAAATTTTGTCAGGGCTCGGTTCATGAAATCAATATTTACAGTTTGGTTTGTTTATGTTAGAGCATACGCAAAAATCGTACAATCTATAACAAATGTGGCTTGTATGTTAATTAAATACAGCCCAGTGTTCAAAATTAAAAATTTATTGTGAGTTTGACACCCATTGCATTTGAAGTTTTTAACAATGCGGGATTAAAGACTAATTGGTTGTAGGTGGGTTCATACCTTAAAGTAAGGTCATCACTGATATCATACTGGTATAAGTGGGCATCAACATTGGCATCAATAATTTGCAGCAGATAAAGCGCACCGAGGCCGATATAATTCAGATCACGATTTCGGCGCCAGTCCTCCCGCAGTTTTCTGATACTGGCTTTGTCAATATTTTCATAAATAGGATCTATTTCTCCTTCACCTGCTTCAAAGGCAACTTTTTGTTGATAGAGGTTGCGGTATTTGATATATATCCTGTTATTGAATCTGATAAAATAAGCGAAAGTAGCAAAGCCTCCATAAATGATCGGGACTTTCCAATATTTTTGATTGTAAACCTGCCCTGCCCCGGGAACAAAGGCAGAGAGCCATGTGGCAACTTTTGGGGAGTGCGATTTCTCTTTCTCGACAACAACTTTAGATTGGTCAGCTTTTTGCCCCACAGTTATCGAACAAAAAAATATTGCCCCCACAATTAGCCAAAAACGCATGGGAAAAGCTTTAATCGTTTTTAACTTGATCTAATAATCCGATTATTCGCTCAAGCTCATCATCACTTTTAAAAGGAATTACAATCTGGCCTTTGCCATTATCGTTGCGCTTGAGTTTTGTAGTAGTATTGAAGAAAGAATCGAGTTGGTTTTGCAACTCTTTATACCCTGCTCCCAGACCTTGTTTTTTCTGTGTTTTCTGAGTATTTTTATTTTGTTCTCTAATATTGAGCCCTTCGTTAATACTCTTTGCCAATTCCTCTACTTTCCTCACAGAAAGTCCTTCTTTGACAATCATTTCAAACAAGTACACCCGGTCATCATCATTTTCTATATTAATTAGTGCCCGTGCATGACCCATGGCAATAACTTTATGGCGAATACCTTTTTGTATTTCAGCTGGCAAATTGAGCAATCGTAGATAGTTGGTAATGGTAGAACGCTGTTTACCTACACGTGAGCTCAAATTTTGCTGAGTTAGCTTACATTCGTCTATAAGTCGTTTGTAACTAATGGCTATCTCAATGGCATCCAGATCCTCGCGTTGAATATTTTCAACCAGGGCGAGTTCCAGCATTGCCTGATCATCGGCTGTACGAACATAAGCGGGTATAGTTTCCAGGCCTGCTATATGAGCTGCACGGGTTCTCCGCTCACCGGAAATTATCTGATATTCCAGATCACCTACCTTACGTACTGTAATTGGTTGTATAATGCCAAGTTCCTTTATAGAAGCAGCTAATTCTTCTAATGCTCCCTCGCCAAACTCAG
Organism: Salinivirga sp.; assembly: GCF_055145285.1. Classification (NCBI taxonomy): domain Bacteria; kingdom Pseudomonadati; phylum Bacteroidota; class Bacteroidia; order Bacteroidales; family Salinivirgaceae; genus Salinivirga; species Salinivirga sp. Next base: position 14,214 of record NZ_JBSRDC010000081.1, read on the forward strand.
TTCTTGGCTGAAAAGGATTGACCTTTATCTGTGTGAGCGGTATCTCCGTTATTGCATCATTTTGTACTGGTTCTTCTGCTTTGGGTGATTCTTCAATTAAAGCACCTAGTCCTCTTCCTAAAGCTTTCTTCTTCGCTACCATTTTAAAAAAAATATGTGATTAATCTACTTGTTTTTCTGCATTCTCCATATTAGTGGCATCGTTGCGTTGCAACAACTCTTTAGCCAGGTTCAGGTAACTGGTAGAACCAATGCTGTTGGCGTCGTACAAAACAATGGGTTTGCCATAGCTTGGAGCCTCACTGAGCCTGATATTACGCTGAATTATAGTGTCAAATGCCATTGATTCAAAGTGTGTACGTACTTCGTCCACTACTTGATTAGATAGGCGTGTTCTTCCATCGTACATGGTGAGCAAAAATCCTTCAATTTCCAATTCACGGTTAAGGTTACCCTGAATAATTTTAATGGTATTCAGTAATTTTCCTAACCCTTCTAATGCAAAATATTCACATTGTACAGGAATAATGGTAGAGTCGGCGGCTGTAAGCGCATTCACGGTAATTAATCCCAATGATGGGGAACAATCGACTAAAACCCAATCATAGTTTTCTTTTATTTTATTAATTACACTTTTGAGCACATTTTCCCGATTGGGCATATTGAGCATCTCAATTTCTGCACCTACCAAATCGATATTAGATGGAACAAGGTCAACATTGTCCATTTCAGTATTCAGAATGGTTTTTTGAGGATCAACCTCATCCACAATGCAATCGTAAATACTATTTTTCACATTTCTTACATCGAAACCAAAGCCTGATGTAGCATTTGCCTGTGGATCAGCGTCAACCAAAAGTACTTTTTGCTCGAGCACCCCTAAACTGGCCGCAAGGTTTATTGCTGTGGTCGTTTTTCCTACTCCGCCTTTTTGATTCGCTAGTGCAATTACTTTTGACATGTGTATTTATTTAAAATTCAACGTTTTACAAAAACAATCTTAAAAAAAACAGTTTTTTCTAAGAACCTGCAATTTAATCAAAATATTGTATGTTTTATAAAATGTTCCACGCAAAGATACATGCAAAATTCTACCTTACTGACATTCAGCTGTAATGAGGCATAAAAAAAATCAAACCGATCCATAACCAACTAAATGGCAACTACATACAACAAAAAACAGAGACTAAACCACTGCACTGCAATGGCTTTGTATGTTTTTAATACTACAAAAAACGAATTAAAACAATTTATATTCACACAACTTAGTTTCAATAGGACCGTTATACAACACTGTACGTGAATTAGTTTTTAGCCCTATGTTTCTGATTGCATGATCATTGCCGGAAAGCACCCAGGCATCATATCCTTTAAATTGTTGTTTCAGGTGATCACCAAACCTCCGGTATAATTTATCAACTTCATGCGTTTTCACTCGTTTATCGTAAGGTGGATTGGTTAATATGGTTCCATGCTCGTCTTCTCCCTGAATGGATTCGAAATCGCCGGTTTGTACAGCGATGTATTTTTGCAAAAAGGCGTTTTGTATATTGACTTTTGAATAGCCTATCTGTTTGGGCGAAATATCTACACCCAAAATAGGAACTTCAATTTTTCTTTGGTCGTCTTCCTCTTGCACTTCTTCGAACATTTTGCGTTCAAAATCGTTCCATTGCTCAAATCCAAACTGTGTTCGATAGGTGCCCGGTCTTATATTGGCTGCTATGAGTGCCGCCTCTGTTAAAATGGTCCCTGAACCACAGAATGGATCCACCAGCTCATTTTGGCCCTTCCACCCAGTTCGCAATACAAGACCAGCTGCCAACACCTCATTGAGTGATGCCTGACCGTGGTGAGCTCTGTATCCTCTTTTAAACAAAGCCTCTCCACTTGAATTAAGTGATATGGTACAACTTTTATTGCTTAGATACACATCAATGCGAACTTGAGGATTTTCTTTATCAACATTGGGCCTTCGTCCGGCATTATCTGTAAAATAATCTGCAATGGCATCCTTGGTTCTTAATTCAAGAAAATGTGAATGATCGAATATTGTTGAATTGGCAGTAGCATTAATCAAAATGGTTTTGCGTACTTTGAAATATTTGCCCCAGTCAATTGCACGTACTTGTTCATAAAAATCATTTTGGTTCTCAATATTGAAGGTTTTTATTGGAACCAGTACATTCAGGGCCGTCCGCAGTGCTAAGTTTGCGCGATACATCATAGCTTTATCGCCTTCGTATGAGACGGCTCTTTTAAATTTTTCAATATTCTGCGCACCCAAATCATGTAGCTCCTGTGCCAGAATATCCTCCAGTCCGTGAAAAGTCTTTGATAATAGTTGCATATTGGAATTTTCCTGAATTAATAAACCTCGACAAAGGTAACAAAAACACATAAAAAAAAGCTGTCCACTCTATGTTGGACAGCTTTTTTGTGAATTAATGTTTAGTGCTTACTCATTGTGCGAAGTATCACCGTCTTTGTCTTCATCGGCTATTGAATCGCGCATTTTTGTATCAGCATCTATATTTTTCATTCTGTAATAATCCATTACACCGAGATTTCCGGAACGGAATGCCTCGGCCATTGCTTTTGGCACTTCTGCTTCAGCCTCAATAACTTTTGCACGCATTTCCTGTGCAAGGGCTTTATTCTCCTGCTCTTGTGCTACGGCCATGGCTCTACGTTCCTCGGCACGGGCTTGTGCAATATTTTTATCAGCATCAGCCTGATCGATTTGCAGCCCGGCACCAATGTTTTTACCTATGTCGATATCGGCAATATCAATGGATAAAATTTCGAACGCTGTACCGGCATCAAGTCCCTTGGATAGCACTACCCTGGTAATATTATCCGGATTTTCGAGTACGGCTTTGTGATCTACTGAAGAACCAATGGATGAAACAATACCTTCGCCTACCCGTGCTAATACAGTTTCTTCTCCGGCACCACCAACAAGTTGTTTAATATTGGCTCTAACAGTTACCCGTGCTTTACAAATGAGCTGAATACCATCTTTTGATACCGCTGTTACAGGTTTAGTGTTGATTACTTTTGGGTTTACTGACATCTGCACAGCCTCAAATACATCACGACCTGCAAGGTCGATAGCTGTAGCCATTTTAAAGGGTAAGTCAATATTTGCTTTACTGGCAGAAACCAATGCATGCACAACCTGCTCCACATGTCCTCCGGCAAGATAGTGTGCTTCGAGACCGTTTCGTTCGAGTTTAAGGCCGGCTTTGGTTCCTTCAATTAATGCCCGCACTACTACGGCTGGTGGTACTTTTCTCCAACGCATCAGTATCAGTTGCAATAACGATATTCGAACACCTGACACAAGTGCTGAAAACCATAATCCAATGGGTACAAAATACAGGAAAATCCAAAGGACAACGATAATCGCGACCACAATCACAATATAAAAAGTAAGATCCATAATTAGCTATTTAATTGTTTGACAATAAGTTTATTCGATTCTACTTTTACTACTTTTATTTTTGTTCGTTCATTTACATAAGCATCATAAGAACGTGCCTCGTATGATTTTCCATTGACACGAACACGCCCCATCGGATTCAATCTTGAAATACAGGTACCTTCATCTCCTGTCTTTACTTCATCTTCTGATTCGGTTTGTGAAACAACGCCGTCGACATTCTCATTAAGCATAAACTTTCGCCAGGTACCCCATCGTAGGGCCCAAATTACACTTAAAAACAGAAATCCGGTTGAACCCAATAATACATAATTCCCTGTTTCAGAACCATATGTTTCATAAGAAAGATAAATACCCGCGGCAATAAACAAAACACCGCCTATGGCTGCTATAGTGGTGCCGGGTATAACCAAAAACTCTAATAGGAGTAAAATTACACCTATTACAATTAGCAATATTACGGCAAAAGTTGATCCCATTATTCAATTGTTACGGAAAGACCCCTGTCGCTTAAAATATTTTTCATAGGCTTGAGAATTTCCATTGGTCCGGTTTTAACATCACATTTCCCTTTATAATGTGTAATGTAAGCACATTGCTCTGCCTGCTCATTATTGTGATTACAAATCTCTACAAGGGATTTAATCACAAAATCAAAAGAATTGACGTCATCGTTATATAGCAGCAAAACGCGTCTCTTAACTTTTTTCTCAGCATTGGTCTGCTTTGGTTTTGGATTAATTCTTGACCCTGTCATTTACTTATAATTTGTATTACAAAATGCTTCTCCTGATTAGGAGTCAAAACCAACTATTTCGTTTTAACTCACATCTAACAAAAATAGTATTTTTTTAGCTAAACAGGCAAATATGATGGGAGAAAAGATACTAAAATATTACCACCGGATTATTCTAAATTAACCAAATACCCATAAACAAATTCAATACTGACCTGGAAAATTATTTAGCTTTGTAAAAAATTAGAAAATGAATGTTTTTGCCAACAAAGAAATAGTACAAAATTACGACGATTACTATACCACAGATTTTGGTAAAAAAGTTAACCAGGTAGAAGAAAGTCTTATAAAAAGTTTAGTTCAAGACATCCCAAGATTACCAGTATTGGAGCTTGGTTGCGGCACAGGCCATTGGACGAAAATTTTTCTGGGCATGGGCTTTGAGGTTACAGCCACTGATATATCTGAACCCATGCTTACAGCGATTCGCAATAAACAACTCAATGCTAAAATAAAAACTATTGATGCATCTGAGCTACCTTATGAGGATGATAATATTGACATTGTTGCCGGTATTGCTATGCTGGAGTTTGTAAGTGATCAGCAAAAAGTAATTGATGAAATTTACCGCGTTTTGAAACCTGGCGGCTGGCTAATTCTCGGTTGTTTGAATGCTGAATCAACGTTGGCCAAAAATTCAGATAGTGATCAGGTGTTTAAAAATGCAAAGTTTCTTACGCAAGCCCGGCTTAAAAAAATGTTAGGAAACTTTAGCCGTATAAAGCTTCAAAATGGTGTTCATTTATCAGAACAATTTGAAATTATAGACGGAAAACCTGGGTATGAAAAATATGCACCTGCTTTTATGGGAGTGATTGCACAAAAAACTTAAAATATGATGATAAGCGCAGAAATTAGCTACTACCCCCTTGAACAGGATTATAACTTACCCATTAGTGAATTCATTGAACGGTTAAAACAGGTTTCAGATGTAAAAGTTGAATCGGGAAGTATGAGCACAATTATTACAGGCGAATACCAAAACGTAATGGAAACGCTGAACCAAGTTATGGGTGATTTCTTTGAACGATATAGTTCCGTTTTCACGCTAAAACTATCTAATTCATGTCCAATATAAAAGGTCTGGATAAAACATCATTTCAAGTTAGGATACATAAACAACAAAAAAATAATTTTATGGATTGTCGCGTCGGATGCGGAGCCTGTTGCATTGCCCCTTCAATATCATCGCCAATTCCGGGAATGCCCGAAGGTAAACCGGCAGGCGTGCGGTGCATTCACTTATCTGAAGATTACAGATGTTTGATTTTTAATGATCCTGACCGACCTCAAGTATGCGCCGATTTTCAGGCAGAGCCGACTGTGTGCGGACAGAACCGCGAAGAAGCCCTGAAAATATTGGGTGAATTGGAAAAAAAACATCAATAAATAGGTTCTTCTAAAAAGCAGCAGAGCCTAAATAGCTCCGGTTATGCCGGTCCTAATCTTCAACAGGCATCAGGTAAATGATGGTTTTATTTTGCATTTCGTAGATTTCAATCATTTCTCTTTCGGGCTTACCAAGTTTTTTCAGTCGTTTTTTAAATGCCGGATAAACCTTCATAGCTCCTATCATTATTGAAAAACGGCTTTTATAGGGGAATGCCGTATAAATATATTTTTTATGTTGAACGGTCTTAAGCGCAATATCTCCTAACTGGCTTTGGGTAATGGAATCGGGCACAATAAAACCAATATCGCTCCTCAATTCAAACCTTTTGGTTTTACGTGGATTATCATAATAAATTGTGGCAGGACTTACGACGGGGATTGATGCTTTTTGCAACTTCTGCATCAATTCCTCCAGAATAATCATATTCTTTTGGTAATCGCCTTTATGAAATGTATATGCAAAGTTCAATGGGCGAAAAGTGCCTTCTTTTACGTTTATTTTTTTAAACATTTTATGGTAAATCATTATACCCAAAGCTCCCATAAAGAGTACAAGTAATATTATTACCACAACTAATAATTGTTTTGTCAGTATTGTCATCAGGCAAGGAATTTTCCAATAATTTTCAGAAATAATTTAAGCTTTATTGGCTTGTAAATAATATCGTCGCAGCCAACCTTTTTGGCTTTATTTTCCACATCAGATATGTTCAGGGCGGTTTGCAATACAACCGGAAGTTTTCTTTTCTTTTCTTTAATGTTTTGGGTAGCTTCAAAACCATCCATTACGGGCATATTCACATCCATCAGCACCAAATCAATGTCATCTTCTTTCAATACAACTTCTATGGCTTCCTTTCCGTTGCGAGCCCGTATAATTTCTACGTTGGTGCGGCGTAGTGCTTCAACCAGGTATAAATAGTTGGCTTCTGTATCTTCAGCAATTAGCACCTTTTTACCGGCCCAGTCGTACTGGTCTCGTGCCAAACTCTGTGAAGTTTTAAAATCCATTTTAATACCCATCACCAACATATCGTCGACCTGCATATGGCCTTTTTTCCATTCCATAATGGTACGCTCGAGAATATGCTTTTGCTTGTCTAATGTTTCATTTTGAACTTCCAGAAGCAATCGTTTAAAGCGTTTAGACATAAACTTGCGACCTTTATCGCCGCCAAATTGGTCTACATAACCATCGGAAAAAATATAAATCAAATCATCGGGTTTTGTGGTGATATGGTGATTGGTAAATTCAGTATTATTGTCGCGATTGTAGCTTATAGACATGCCATCGCCGCTGTAGATGGTCAATTCTCCATCGCGGACCAGATATAGTGGATTATTTGCTCCGGCAAACTGCAATTCACGTGTACTTTTATCAATTACCACCAAAGAAATATCCATACCGTCGCGGCTTTCGTGCGCGGTACCCTTCTGATGCAAAGAGCGTATCACATACTCCCTCAGATTCATCAAAATCTCACTGGCCTGAAGGGATTTAACATGCTCATTTTCAATTATCTTATTTACAATCTCATTTAAAAAGGCAACCCCCAGCATACTCATAAATGCCCCTGGCACACCATGTCCCGTACAGTCGGCAGCTGCTATTATAAGTTTATTATTTTTTTCGGTCATCCAGTAAAAGTCGCCCGACACAATATCCCGTGGTTTAAATAATACAAAATAATCGCTCAGATATTTTTCAAACATATCTTCCGGAGGTAATACGGCATTTTGTATTCGCTGCGCATATTGTATGCTGGAGCGAATTTTTTCGGATTGTTTTTTTATCTCATCTCTTCGTTTCTTAATTTCCTCATTACTTTTAGATAGTGCAATATTGACTTTTTTGGTTTGTTTAACCTGGCGGTAAATAAAAAATGCAAAAACGAAAATTATTGCAGCAATGCCCAATAGCAAATAACGTATAATTTCTTCGCTTCTAAGCTTGGCGCGCATTTCTTTTTCTTTTTCGTCTTTGAGTTTTATAATTTGCCTTTGCTCCTTTGTAAGACGTTCAATTCGTTCAAGTGTATCAGAAGTTGCTTTGAGTTTCTGTCGCTCCTGGGTCAGCTCAACTTCAGTCTTTTGCTTATCGGCCTGGGCTTTCTTTACCACTTCCTGGCTTTCTTTTTTCATCTTCTCCATCTCCTGGTCCTTGATGTGCTTATCAAAAGATGAATAAAGATTGAAGTATTTCATGGTTTTTTCCGAATTACCCAGCTTCTCGTGAATTTCGGCAAGCATTCCATAACAGGTTTTCACTAAATTCATTTGCTTAAGTTCCTTGGCCAATTTAAGTGCTTGCTCAGTATTGTCGAGGGCCTGACTGGGATTACCAGCACTTTGGTGCACCACCGCAATATTAACATAAGCACTTGCAATTGCAGGTTTGCTCTTTTGTTGCTGTGCTATGTTCAATGCTGAATTAAATGAGTTGAGAGCCTTGTCGTATTGGGACAAATCGGAGTAAACCAATCCAAGATTTGTATGGATATTACGAATACCAGCCGTATTGCCTTGCTGTTTTGAAAGCTGAAGGAGTTCCTGGTATTTATCTACAGCTGTATTCAAATTTCCATTATTCCAATGTTGATAGGCTATTTTATTCAGATAAAAAATAACCTGATTCGTATTTCCACTCGCCTTATTCTCATTGTATTTTTGCTCTAATTCTTCAAGAGACTGGCCACTTACTATGGTTGCAATGAGAAAAACCTGTAAAAAAAGTAAAAATCGTTTCACGTTCTTTTAATTTTATTGGTTTTATGAACCTTATTAAATTGCTACATTCCCCTTCGGCGTGAAAAGATGTGTATTTAATGACAGGTTCATCTTGTCTGGTTCGGTTTTTTTTGGAAAGCGAGCAAATTTGCTCCTCTAATTTATAGAAAACTTAAAATCCTGCTCATTAGTATTACCAAGCTTATCAAGAACTTTAACGTGTATTTCATAATCGCGTCCATCTTCAAAATCTTCAATTGGTGCGGAATAGGTATTTTCTTTGCCGTTATTTATGGTATAATAAATATTTTCAAGCCCCGCTAAATTATCTGTTGCTGAAAGAAATAGATGTAAATGATTGGGATAGACAAAAATTTTCTCATCAAGGGCTGTCTTGCTCCCGATTGGTTCCACGCTAAAATCGATATTGATACGAGGGGCTGAGTTATCAACCATAAAATTAAACTCTGACTGATTAGAATTTCCTACTTTATCGTATCCGGTATAAGATATTTCATGATATCCCTGTTTTTCAACCTTAATAGCTTTTGTGAAATTAGTTTGGGAGCCACCATCAAGTGAATAAGTAATGTAATCAATACCTGACTCATTATCTTTGGCAACCAATTGAATACTGGTATGCTTTGAAATGATTACGGTATCTCTGTTTTTTACAAAATCGCCCTGAAATTTGTAGGCTAGTTCTGGTCCTGCCAAATCTACATATGAAGCTCCACGCTTCGCACTACTTTCTCCACCTACAGCCTTATTATTTACTTTATCGAATGCCCAGGTTTTAATCTGAAGTGTACCGCTGTTTCCTTTCAAATAAAAAGGTTCGGTATACTCCTGGGGTTCATTATTCCCTATTTTATAGTGGATACTTTTTACGCCGGCTTTGTTATCCATTGAAGTAATTTTAAACTTACTACGTCCTGATGAATACTCTATGCCATTGGCCATAAAAGTATTGCCCATAATCTCTTCTACAATAACCGGAGGTGTTTTATCAACAAAAAAATCAAAAGTTTTCCAGGTTTCTTTATTTCCAATATTATCAATGGCATAGTATGAAATAGCATGTTCCCCTTCTGAAAACCAGGTGGTTTTTATGGGATATTTAAAGGGTTTAGCTGCTTGCTCATTAATGCGGTAATAAATTTGTTTTACGCCGGAACCCTTTTCATTGGTTTCTATAATAATAGCACTATTCCCTGACACTACATTTTCGGAACGATGACCATCAATTTTTATAGATGATTCGGGTTTGGTTTTATCAATAACAATCTTCTGATGGTGCGTCTTCTCTTCATTTCCCACATTATCAACCGAATAGTACTGAATATAATATGCCTTTTCATCGCTGAGTTCTATTGGAGCAGTAAATGGCTTAAATGCAGCACTATCTATGGAATAATAAGTTTCCTTGATGCCTGAAAGTGCGTCATAAGGTTTAAAATCAAGGGTAAAATCCCCTGACATGTAAATTTTGTCGTTCTTTTTGTATCCTTTTCGAACATTTTTTAACGTTGTACGAGGCGCCATGCCATCAGCGTAAACTTCAAAAATGATGTCTTCTTTTGGATACACGTATTTTTTTGTAACAGTATCGATTTTCCAGGGTGAATGAAAAGTATTGATTCCTTCAGTATCAAAATACATTGGATTTGTATAGTCTTTAGAATCCTCACTTTCTAGTCTCACCTTTTTGGCTTCTTCATCGGGAGATGTGCTAATATACACATAAACAGGCATCTCTTTTTGAATGTAGAGTTTACCATCATCAGCCTTATATAACTGGCTTTTATGCTCAATTTTTTGCTGTCCTGATAGCATTAAGGCCATAATAATAAAAGTCATTGAGAATAGAACTCTTTTCATAGGTATGGTATTTTAGCTTTTAGTTAATATTTTTTTCCCGAATGCCATAAAAACAGACCTTCGTTGGCATTAAAGATATATAAGTCTGTTGATGTTAGCAAGTATTTAGTTTAATAAATCCGAATTTTATGATTATACTTCATTTTATGCTTAATTGCTTAAAATATGCTAATTTTGCCCCGTAATTTTACAAATATGAAAAAAGCAGGCTTTTTTGCAATACGTATTTTTTCGGGTTTAATGGGCATTATGCCATTTTTTATTTTATACGGACTAGCTGATATTATCTCATTAATTTTACAATATCTGGTTGGTTACAGGCGAAAAGTAGTTCAAAAAAACCTGAAAAGGTGTTTTCCAGACAAAAGTAAAAAAGAACTCTCGAGGATAGAAAGAAAATTCTACAGAAACCTGAGTGATATTACTATTGAGACCTTTAAAGGATTGTACATGTCTAAAAGGCAAATCGCAAAACGTTTTAAGGTTCTCAATCCTGAGGTGATGCAAAAATATTTTGAGAAGGGTCAGGATACGCTGGGGCTTGCCAGTCACTACGCAAACTGGGAATGGGGTATTCTGGGGGTTGATTTTCAGGTTCCGCATCAGGCAGTTTCGATATACAAACCCATGCACAATGAGTATGCTGAGAACTTTTCTTACAAGCGCCGTTCGCGTTTTGGAATGAAACTCGTCTCGATAAAAGAAACAAAAGACTATTTTGCATCAAAAAAGGAAAAACCCAACACATATATATTAGCAGCAGACCAGCACCCGAACGACAAAAAAAAGTCGATTGTTGTAGATTTTTTTAACATCGAAACGGCCAGCCTGCATGGACCTGAAGCCTATGGTCGAAATACCGGTATGCCAATATTATATTTCGACATACAGCGCGTGAAACGGGGCCACTATACAATGGAGATTATAGAACTTTTTGAGAATCCGAAGTCAACAAGCTTTGGAGAGATTACACAAAAATATATGAGTACGCTAGAATCCATTATACGCAAAAAACCAGAGAACTGGCTTTGGTCGCACAAGAGATGGAAATATACTGAAAAAGATATTGAGTGCATCAAGAAATACAACCAGGAAAGAATAGAAATGGAAAAAAAACAAAAGTCAAAGTAGTGGCATGTCATACATGAAATGACGGGTAAATTTACGGTATTTCCGTTTTAAACAAGGCAAAAAGTGTTCATAACAGGATTCTGTAATCATTTATCAACGCAGAAAAAAGAAAAAACCATTACCTGCCCCCTTAGATTATACTTGACCTGACACTATCCTCCATCCTGCAAATAATAACTTACTCACTCTTTGTTTATCCGGTTTTTAAGATAATTTGTCCACCGTTCAAGAAGTTGCAACATATCCGGTGGTAAATCTGAATTAAAACGCATCATTTCGTCACTCTCAGGATGTCTGAATCCCAGTGTTTTTGCGTGTAAAGCCTGCCGTGGACAGATTTCAAAGCAATTGCGTACAAATTGCTTATATTTTGTAAACGTAGTGCCTTTCAGCACCCGGTCACCACCATATTCGTTGTCGTTAAAAATTGGGTGTCCGATGTGTTTCATGTGCGCACGAATCTGATGCGTGCGACCTGTTTCAAGTTTGCACTCTACAAGGGAGACGTAATCGAACCGCTGAAGTACTTTGTAATGTGTAACAGCATGCTTTCCATATTCACCTTCAGGAAAAACAGTCATTACTTTGCGGTTCTTTAATGACCGGCCGATATGACCTGTAACGGTTCCTTCATCTGCTTTGGGACCACCCCAAATAACTGCCTGATAGGTGCGTTGCGATGTATGATCGGCAAACTGTGCAGCAAGTTTCACTTTGGCTGTTTCTGTTTTGGCTATTACGAGTAACCCTGATGTGTTTTTATCAATTCGGTGTATAAGTCCGGGCCTTGGATCTGTATTATCCTTAAACATGGGCAAATCGCGAAAATGCCATGCCAGGGCATTGACCAATGTTCCGGTATAATTTCCGTAACCAGGATGCACAACAAGTCCGGCAGGTTTATTGACAATTATTAAAGCATTATCTTCATAAACAATTTCGAGTGGAATATCTTCAGGTATAATTTCAATTTCGCGCGGGGGCTGACTCATCATAACCCTCACTTCATCGCCGGGTTTAACCTTATAATTTGGTTTTACAGCTTCTCCGTTGACCAAAATAAACCCCGCCTGTGCCGCTTCCTGAATTTTACTTCGACTGGCATTTTCTATTCTGACCACCAAAAATCTGTCAATTCTTAACGCCTTTTGTCCCGGATCGGCTTGAAACTGATAATGCTCATACATCCCCTGCTCCTGTTGTTCCATCCCCTCTACTGTTTAATAATTTTGTAAGTATGATAGTTTTTATTTTCCGTAAGCCTGAGAATATAAAGCCCGCGCTGCATTTCGGTCATGTTTATTTCTTGTTCATCTCTGGCACGGTATACCAAACGTCCCATTTGATCAAATAACTCAATCCCCCAATGTTCTGCTTTGGGCTTAATATGCAAAGTTCCTCCGGTTGATACCGGGTTGGGATATACCCTGAAAACTTCTTTGTCATCTTGCGGATCTTCAGGTGGTGCAAAGGTATCTTTAAAGGCAAACATTTCCCTTAAAACGGGTCTGATCATAAGCGACCCGCTGTATTGCGATAACTCCCAGCGACCATTTGCATTAAAGTAATTTTTTTGATAGGCTATGAAGTTTTTATCAAACCCCATATTCAGGCGTTGGTCTGTAATTTTTTGCCAACCAATATAAAAAGTTTCACCAACAGCAATGGCACTATCCAGTTCATAGGTAACAAAATCGTTGATGGAATCAGCATATTCGGGAAGGTTGCGTGTTTTTTTAAAAAGCACTTCACCAGGGCCTGAACCGCCCTCGTCCCAAACCATCAGGTTAAAATATCGATTCTCATTATTGAGGCTTTTATTGAAATATATGCGGATGGCCTTAAGGCTGTCTGCTTTATAAGCATTAAATTTTACAGCTATCATTCCATATTTATTGCTCACACCATACATTCCCTCTGCTGAGCCATCGTCATAGGCATAATAATTATATAAATCGAATACTCTGCTGGTTTTATTATTAGGCTCATAATCTGATTCACTGATGTAAAATCGGTTCTGCACCTCGAAGCGGGCTGAGTCATCATCATTCAATTCAAACAAGCTGCCATTTATGGGTTGAACCAGTTCGTAGTGCGTATTGGGGTTATAGTTATTGGCAATATTACCCAAATCCTGAGTTTCTCCGGTATACACGTTTCTCCAGCGCAGGAAAGGGGTTATATTCATTATTTGTTCTGAGTAATTGGTAAAACGGTATTCTATATTCTCCAAAATCTGGGAATAAAATATTTTAAAGTGGTCCCAGGGAACAGCACTGTACGTCCCTAAAATATTGTTAATATTATGTGTGTACGCTACTTCATCAATTAATGAGTCCTGAAGCGTGCGGTTAGCATCCATATGCACGTAATCAATGTTCCAATGATCGCAGTTCATTCCTGCATATTCCATGGAGAAAAAGTTTATGAAACGAAACTGGGTGCTGTCGTGCAAAAACTCCGGCTGGTCGAGCATTATTCTGACTTCCTGAAATGTATCCATTTGAACGCCTGGCTTGCTCCAAACCATGCGCCACTCATTCAAAGTATCATTTTTATACCGCAACTGCAGTATCACACTATCTTTAGGCTGAGGTGTATTTCCCATGCCACCGCCTTGTATAAAAAAGCTAAGCATTACATTATCGGCTGTTGTGTATCCGGCAGCATTAATTATTTGCGATGTCAGTGTATCGCCGGGCATTACAGCTGCAGTGTCGGGGAAAATATAAAGATCGCCATTTTCATCTATAGCATCAAGCGTAGCCACACCAATAGTAGGTTGACCTACAGCATAATTATCATTGATATATGCATCCTGATTAACCCATTTATCAGGGTCAGGAACTATGGATAAAACTGAAAAATCGTCGAGAAAAGGCAATGCAAGTACCTGTTGGTTTTTAATTGTGGGAAGCGCCTTTTGATGGTCGAGCTTTTTTAACTTATAATTTTGATCTGTGCCACTGAGATACTCCTGTCCACTCAGTTTAACTGTCAGGAGTGTGAGCACTGTAAAAATTATAATTTTCAGTTTTATATTTACTTCATTCCGCATGCAACGAATCTGTTTTAAACTTATTTTCCTTAATCGTTAACCAAATATCCACGTACGAACCAAGTTTAATGCGCCGGTCTGCGCTGGGTTTTTGGTTATATACTTTTGCATTGAGCGAATCGCTGTAGGTCAGCACTGATTCATCATATAAGACTCCTCCCACATTTAAAAACCGGTCGTTTATGGTCTGAAACGCTTCTTTGGCCCGGAGACCTATCAAGTCAGGAACGTTTTCGTATTGGTTTCCATAACCCTTTCCAAGCACCAGGTCTATCTCGCTGTTTTTATCTACCATGGTACCGGGTTTAATAATGCGTCCATTTGTGCGTTGCTCAATAACATAATTCTTCATTGGGTCTGGCCGGTAAATTAATTTACCGACTTTTAAACCGGCACTTTCTAAAGACACCTTTGCCTGACGATACGAAACACCAACGGTGTTGGGTACAGGTACTTTTGCCTGATTAAACGCATTTATGGTTAAAAATATTGTTCTGTTCTCTTTGACCTTAAAATCCGGACGTGGATTTTGGTCTACTACTGTTCCTTTCCTTCGACCGCCAATAAATACAGAATCTGCAATTTCAATCTTCAAATCTTTATCATCTGCCAGCTCAGCGGCCTCTAACTGCGCTAATCCTGTAAAATCAGGAACAAGGAGTGCCTGTCCATGGTGTGTATATAGTTTGAGCCCAAAAAATATGAGCCAAATAAATACAATGAGCGATACTACGGCAATTAACAAATGTTTTCCAAAAGTTTTTGATTTGAGAAAAGTACCCAGTTTCATCCGTTTATAATTTTGATTTTAGTTGTCGGATGGAACCTCCTTTTAACTAACGACCAGACTTTTAACTGCCTTATCCAAATAATCATGGTTTCCGCTTTTGCGGAACAGGCGGTGTGTGTTAAAAGTCTTGTCATGGAGGTTTCATCCGTTTATTTTTAATTTTTTATGGTCATCCGATAGCTATCGGATGGTACCTCCTTTTAACTAACGACCAGACTTTTAACTGCATTATTCCAAATAATTATGGTTTCCGCTTTTGCGGAACAGGCGGTGTGTGTTAAAAGTCTTGTCATGGAGGTTTCATTAATTTCAATTTTTAATTGATACAAAGATAAAATCTTTGCTTTTAGGTTGAATATATGGTAACGATGATTTTATGAATAAATTTTAATGGTGTTGTATAAACTGTCTCTCTCAACGGCTGTACGTTGGTTTTGCTGAATAAACTCAACAAGTTGATTGGACGACATAGCCGGTTGCTGTTTGCCGCCAGCCATACTATAGATTTTAGTTGTATCGGCGATGGTTCCATCAATATCATCGACTCCAAAATGCAGCAGTAAAAGTGTTTGATCGATTCCCAACATGGGCCAGTAAGCTTTCAGGTGAGGGATATTGTCTAAAAATATACGGGTCAAAGAAAAAGTTTTCAGGTCTTCGATTATAGAAACCTCTCCAAGATGGCTCATTTTGTTGTTTCGTGCCTTAAATTTCAAGGGAATAAAGGCATTAAACATGCCTGTCTTATCTTGCAGGGCTCTTAATTGTTCGAGATGCTCCAGCCTGTGTTTTAACGTATCGTAGTGTCCATAGAGCATAGTAGCGTTTGTAGGAATTCCTGCCCTGTGAGCAGTCTCATGTACTTGCAGCCATTTGTTCCCGCTAATCTTATCCGGACAAATTTTACGGCGAATACCGGTGTCGAAAATTTCAGCACCACCTCCAGGCATTGACATTAATCCAGCATCTTTTAATGCCAAAATACCTTGCTCCAATTCAATATGCTCAAGCTTACACATTTGCACAATTTCTTCAGCCGTAAAAGCTTTGATATGCACATTGGGAAAGGCCTGGTGGAGAGAAGCAATTAGTTTTATATAAAAACTCAGCCCCCGGTCGGGGTGTACTCCGCCCACAATATGAAACTCAGTTAAACCCGGTTCTTGTTCCACTGCCGTGCGCGCCATGTCCATCATTTCTGCAATGGAGTATTCCCAGCTCCCCTCCTCATCTTTTCTTCGACGATAGGAACAGAATAAACAGTGATTTACACAAATATTGGTGGGTTCAATATGAATATTGCGATTGAAATATACCGTTTCTCCGTTAATATGTTGATTTGCATTATGAGCAAGCGCTCCAAGGCCGGGTAAATTTACATGTTCACCCAACCAAACGGCTTCCTCAACAGAGATTCTATGCCTGTTAAGTACTTTTTCACGTATATTTTCGAAAGTGTAAATACTCATATAAAAAAAAAGTAAAGACACACCTGCCTTTACTCTTTATAATGTTTTTAAGGATATGCTTAACCTTTTACTGCCATATCATCTGAAACAGTCAGGCGCTTACGCCCTTTAGCTCTTCTGCGCGCTATTACTTTACGGCCTGCTTTGGTTGACATACGTTCACGGAAACCGTGTTTGTTTTTTCTCTTCCTGTTTGAAGGCTGGAATGTACGCTTCATCGTTCGTTTCTTTTATAGTGTTTACTAAAATTCGTTCGTTTCAGGGCTGCAAATATACATAATTAGTTTGGTCCACAAAAATTTATGAAAAAATATTCTTGAAAGCATGGAGCTTAATGGTAATTTAACATTTGTATAATATTGATATAATCTACAAGAGCCCAGGATAGCATATTTTTGTAAAAAACAATTAAGCAAAATGAAATTAAAAATTCTTACCACACTAGTAATGCTTTCTGTTGCGATGTTCGCATTTGCAGAGGGAGGCAAAACAACAAAAAACAATGTTGAAACTACACTTTCCGGAGTGGTTATTGACAGCCAATCGGGTGAAGTGCTTACAGGTGTTAAGGTACATATACCAGAACTGAATAAGGATGCGTACACTGACTTTGATGGAAAATTTGAGTTTTCCGTAAAAAACGGTCAAAACTACACCATCAAGGCATCATACCTAAGCTACCAGGACAAAAGTCTCTCTGCCGAAGCAGAATCCAACTCATCGCTAAAAGTTAAACTTGAAAGTGTAAATAATTAAAAATGTCAGTTTAACCATTTATACCGAATGGAAACATTCGGTTTTTTTTTGCCGCATATTAAGTAAATATTAAATTTAGCATATTATTCTAACAACGATATTTATGAGAAACATATTAACGATAGGCTTTATATTGCTTGCAGGGCTCGCATTTGGTCAAATTGAAGAAAAAGACGGTAAATATTATGGTCCTGACGACAAGCTATTTAATGGCACCCACAAACAATATTATGAGGATGGTGCATTAAAAGCTGTTTTGCAATTCAAAAATGGACAGAAACATGGCGAAATGACTTATTATTTCAAAGATGGTACAAAACAAGAAATAAGAAGTTATAAGAAAAACATTAAAGATGGACGCTGGATAAGATGGAATAAAGCCGGAAACAAAATCGCAGTTGCCAGTTTTAAAAGTGGCAAGAAAGATGGGAAATGGCTTATACATGACGAGGAAGGCAGGGTTGTATATGAAATGTATTACGACCAGGGCCAAAAATCCGGAACATGGGTAAAGTATGATAGCGCCGGAAATGTAGCGCAACGTAAAAGCTATTGAATTATATTTTCAATAATAGAAAAGAGGGTGTCTAAAAAGCCGAATTAGCTCGTCATTGCGAGGAGGTACGACGAAGCAATCTACTGATTGTCAGATTGAACAGGTTCCTTCACTTCGTTCGGAATGACGGTTTCAAACCTTTTTAGACACCCCCTTTTTGGTGGTAGCTGTTTTGTTGTCTTATACGGCAATTTTACTTACATTGGGAATTGCAAAGGATTTGGTTGTTGCATAATCATATCCCTCAATGAGCTCGTGAAATACATCAGCAACTGACTGAATTGACGTGGCTCGATAAGCATTTGTCCCTGCAAAAGCAAATCCCTTATCCATTTTTCCTTTTGCGGAATTTAGTAAGACTTGTGATATACAATAAGGAACCTCCTTATAATCACATGATTTCAGGCATTGCCAGGGACATTTAAAGGGTTTTGTTTCCCCATTTTTTATTTCATGTACAAATGCATTGTCTATTACCCGCCCGGGTAGTCCCACCGGACTATCAATAAGCGTTACATCATTTTTGGAACTTTTTAGATAACTTGTCTTGAAATTAATATGTGCATCGCACTCATGGGTGGTTACAAATCTTGTCCCCAATTTAACTGCCGAAGCGCCGGCCTGCATAATTTCATTAATATCTTCGCCGGTGTAAATACCTCCGGCAGCAATTACAGGAACTTTTTTATTGTGTTTTTGCTCAAACTCCTTCACTTCTTTTACGGTATCTTCTATAAGTCCGTATAGCGGTGTTTGGTTATCTGTTAATTCAGATTTTTTAAAACCCAGATGCCCGCCGGCTTTTGGACCTTCTACAACTACGGCATCAGGTATATAATTAAACTTTGTACCCCAGTATTGAAAGATTAATTTTGCTGCTTTGGCACTCGATACTTTGGGTATAAATTTGGTATGTATGTTCTCCAGCCCTTTATCGAGGACTTGCTGTGGCAATTTTAAAGGTAATCCTGCTCCCATAAAAACCACATCAATCTCTTCCTCGATAGCTACCTGTAACAGTTCATCGTAGTCAGAGAGCGCCACCATAAGATTTACGCCTAATACGCCTTGCGTTTGCGAACGAGCTGTTCTTATTTGTCTTCTTAGTGCTGTCTGGTTTGCATTGCGGTAATCTTTAGCAAACCCTGGTTCAGTCATGCCTATTGCTGCTGCAGAAATAACGCCTATTCCGCCTGCATTTGCTACAGCTGAAGCAAGTCCTGATAGTGAAATAGCAACACCCATTCCACCTTGAATTATAGGATATTTGACGGTTAAATTTCCAATTTGTAATGGTCCCATGTTTATAGTTTGTTTATAGTTCTGGTACAAACATACTTCACATAAGACCAATATTTTTTAAATCGTGATTAGGGACAAAAAAATAGGGAGTAAATGCCGTTTTAGGGGTGAAAAGTAAAAATACAGGGGTTGAATGAAATGGTATTTACAGAAACTTTATACGCGATTTAAGCTCTTTGATTGCATTTTTGGAAACAGGTACCTCAAAACCTAGCTTATCGAAATAGAGTTTATAGCCCTGCGAATTGCCATCTACCCTGTCGATATAATTTATGTTTACCAGAAATGAACGGTGACATTTGAAAAAATAGTTATAATCTTGCAATAGTTCACCTGCTTTGAGCATAGTTGAACGGATTAACTGACTTTTTATATCATTACCATTGCGCCAAAATATTTCAATGTAGTTATCGGCAGAGCGTATTAATAGCAGGAGTCGTGGTTTAAGAGAAAGCTTGTCTTTTTGATAATCTGAGTCGAAATGCACCAGTTTATCTTCCACTTCTTTACTGTTTTTAAGTTGTTTATTCAAATCATTTGCTGTGCGCAAATGTAACCGCAAAAGCCTGTTATGGTTAAAAATAATGAGTGCTGTAAGTGGAATGATGGCTATTAAAATCATTTGTACAATCATTGAGAAACTGAACTCAATTATTCCCATGGTTTTGTACATTAGAAAATATCCAAATGCTATGGTGAAAAGTATCCATAAATCCCACAGAATTTCTTTCCATATTTTCCATTCCCGATGCAGAAAAATGTCGGGCCAAAGGCTGGGTAATACCAATAAATTAATACTTAACGATAAAAAAGTTATGACACCAAGACCAATAATAAGATAAATTTTTTCTTTACCTGCCAGGGTACTTATTTCAAGGGGCTGAAAAAGCAGCAGAAACATAAATATGCTGATACTGATAAAAAATATTACCTGGGCATTGCGCTTAAGGTCATCGTTAAATGGATAAGAACGTTTTAAAAACTCAATCATAGTTTCCTTTTCAAAGATGCAGTAAAGTTACCATATTATCCCGGATAAGGTTCCTTCATAATGTCATTTATGAACACCGCAGAACCCAAAAATTTACACCAGTAAATTGTATTTACTACTGTCAGGCCGATGAAGCTTTTTGCGATGGTTTGAAAAATTCCTTCCCGAATATTTATTTGGAAAAATTGCGTGGTACATCCGTCGATGTTTCCATTGCATTGCCTTCGATATTTTGCATTACACCTTTCAAAGCGCAGCTTTTAGCGCAGGAACTACAGCCCCCTGCACTTTCATCGTGCATGTTAGTGCGTGAAGTAAAAAACCGTATAAATGAACGTATAAATAAAGCCAAACTGGTGGCAACCACAATGTATGTCAGAATATCCTGTATCATAATATATTAATCATAAATTTTCCAATCTGGAATACTAAAAATGACAAAAACCAGGCCAGTCCCGTGGTGTAAACCACCAGGAATATGGGCCATTTCCAGCCATTTGTTTCTTTCTTTACAGCAGCGACAACACCCACACACGGGAAATAAATCAATATAAAAATGAGGAAAGAAAGAGCCCGAAGATTGTACATGGCCTTGCTTTCCTGTGTTTTGCGACTTTCTTCCCGTAGTTTCTCAATTAAAGACTGGCTGTTCTCGTCATCGGTTTGATATATCACCCCCAAAGTACTCACTACAATTTCTTTGGCTGCAACGCCTGTAACAATACTTATTCCCATTCTCCAATCGAGCCCAATGGGTGTAATCACAGGTTCAATGGCATGGCCAATTTGCCGAAGATATGATTGTTCAAGGTGTGCCTTTTCATAGGCCTTGTTTATATCTTGAATTTTTTCTTCTTTCAGCGGTTTGGGTAATTCAGCACTTTGCTCCACTTTGGCAAGCTGCTGCTCCTTTTTCTGGATTTGTTCACTATCCTGAGGATAAAATTTAAGTGCCCAAATAATTATTACAGCCACTAAAATGGTACCACCAACTTTTTTAAGGTATTCAGCAGCCTTATCCCACATATGGCGTAGTATCACCCTCAGCGTTGGTATTCTGTAAGGGGGCAATTCCATGACAAAAGGGGCACTGGGCTGTTTGAATAAAACTTTTTTAAATATCAATGCTGATAATACTGCCAGTGTAATACCAAATAGATAAATCCCCATCAACATGAGGGTTGGATACTGTGGGAAAAATGCCCCGATGATGAGAATGTACACAGGCAACCGGGCGCTGCAAGACATAAAAGGGTTAATGAGCATGGTGAGCAGGCGGTCCTGCTTGTTTTCAAGAATACGGGTGGCAAGAATTGCAGGCACATTACAACCAAATCCCATCAACAACGGAATAAATGACTTACCGTGCAGGCCTATTTTGTGCATCACTTTATCCATTATAAATGCAGCGCGGGCCATGTAGCCGGTATCTTCCATCAGGCTGATGAAAAAGAACAGAATTAAAATGTTGGGCAAAAAAACCACTACAGAACCAATTCCACTTATGATGCCATCGGTGAGCAAATGCCTGAAAGAACCTTTTGGAATAAACTCAATACTCATATTATTGAGCCAGGCGAATAAGGAGTCTATCCAGTTCATCGGGTATTGGCCCACATTGAAAGTGACGAAAAACATGATGAACATGAAGGCGAAAAATACCGGGAACCCAAATAGCTTATGGGTTAAAAACGCATCGATAATTTCTGTTTTACGCCGTCGCCGCACCGGGCTTTCAGAATAAGTTTCTGTAAGCGCCCCTGCCACGAACCCGTATTTGGCATCGGTGAAAACGGCATCGGGTTTATCCTGATATATGCGCTCGATCCTTTCAGACTCGGTTTGGGCAGCTGTACGTATGCTTTCTGCATTTTGCGCGGTGGCAATTACATCCTGCACATGCCTGTCGCGTTCTAATAATTTTATGGCAATGTACCGGGCCGAACGTGTGGTTGTAAGGTGCTTATTGCCCTTAATCTGCTCCTTGACCCGGTCGATAGATTTCTCAATTTCCTGACCGTAATTGATGTGAATAAGTTTAAATGTTTCGTCGCGATTTTCATACACATCAATTACCTTTTGCATAAGCTCCTTAAGGCCTTTGCCCTTAGAACCTACTGTTGGCACGATGGGAATTCCCAACATGGCACCCAGGTGCTCCACATCCAATTTGGCGCGTTTTTTCTCGAGCTCATCGTACATATTCAGCGCCATTACAACCGGTATGTGCATGTCGATAAGCTGCGTGGTCAGGTACATGTTGCGCTCCAGGTTCGAAGCATCCACCACATTGACCACAATGTCGGGTGTATTATTGAAAATAAAATTTCTTACAAAAAGCTCTTCATGCGAATATGCCGATAAAGAATACGTACCGGGCAAATCGAAGAAATTGAAATCGTAACCGTGCATGCTGGTCGCAGCCTTTTTAACATCGACGGTTACACCTCCGTAGTTGCCAACTTTTTCTTTGGCGCCCGCCAAAAAATTAAATACGGTGGTTTTACCGGCATTTGGATTTCCTACAAATGCTACGTTAATTGTGCGGCCTTTTATTTCGGCCGATTTATATAAAACCTCATCTTCGGAGAAACTCCCGGTAAATCCGTTGAGGTCTAGTTCCCTGGCTTCTTCAAATGTAATTACCTCTACCATATCGGCCTCTTTGCGCCGCAAAGAAACGTCGTAACCCATTATCTCGTACTCTACCGGATCTTTCAGGGGTGCGTTCCGTATTACCTTAACTTCCTTACCCCTAACAAAACCCATCTCGGTTACCCGCCTGCGAAAACCACTGTGTCCCCGCACTTTAACTATTACTGCTTTCTCGCCATTCTTCAGTTCAGATAACTGCATTTCCTTATGCTGATTTAGATTGGATAAAAATAGTAACTATCAATTAACATACCAATAGCTATGGGAGAAATTCTAAATTAAATTATCAACTGGAATTTTTGGGCATTTGAAAGCCCGGCTGCAGATGGATGTGGATTTTAAAAAATAATAATTAAGGGGTACGTAAACCACAACAGCCGAAATTGAGCAACCCACGCGATAAAAGGGCGCGGTAGCGGGGGTGATTTCATGAACACCTCTCACTATATAATCGTGCGGTACCGGGGATAAGTTTTTTTACCTTCAGTCAAAATCAAGGATAAATTGTAATAAGAAATGATCTTGATTTGTGAATTAAAAATTGTACATTACAGGATTAAACTGCGATAGTACAAAGAAATTGAATTAAAACTATGAATGCTTATGGCGGGAAAAGATACTCGAATTTTGGCCACAATAGAGGACCACATCACAGCGGAAGATATGCAGCGCATACTTGAGGAGGCATCAATTTACACCATGCTGGAATCGGACAACCCTGCTTCCTCTGTTGTAAACGCTTACACGGGTTCGCACCCGACTGAAACTGTTAAACTGGTGGTGAATATAAACGATTTCAACAAAGCCAAAGAAATATTAAGCAAAAGTGCTTATAAAGACCTGATTGAGTAAAAAAACATAGTTCGTCGTTTTAGTTCACCTTCCACTTAGCTCGCATTAATTGGTAAACAGCCTAATTCTATACATTGTAGTTTTAGCTCCCAAACCATTAATTGAGAATTGAAGGTAATTTTACCGGAAAAAGTTATAGAATGAAAAATCGAAAAAAGATCTTTTCAGAATGATTTTTATAACCTATTTTTGAATGAAAAGTTATGTACTGTTGTTGCCATTTTCTCTGCACTCTTATTTACCAAAAATTGTGTATTTGTAATTGCTGGTAAGATACTTTTCATTGTGCATATCGTTCCATTTCCGGCGATAAGCGAACGTTTGAGGTTCGGTGAATCCGAATAAATATTGCCTCAGCCATAAAACTGGCACAAAACGAATCCGAATTAAAATTGCGCGCGCTCAAAAAGTGGCACAATTTGAACCGGAATTAGTGGCACAAACCACTCCGGAAATGGTGGCACAAATCGAATCAGATTATCCACCTGGCCTGTTTCACGGTCAACTATTTGTAATTTCTTGCCCGCATAGTCGATAAATAGTTCATGACCGGCTTTGTGTTCGAGCTTCATGGAACCTTTAACTTTGCCATACTTTTGTTTATAGTGTTCCATAAACTGGGAATAGCTATAAGGTTCTTTTGAATTAGCCCCCGAATAAGTCTGACATAATTATCAATAAAAATTAGTAATTATGCACACAGATATGAAAAAAAGAAAATTTACAAAAGAAGACAAGCTTCAAATAATAAAAGAAGCTACAGAACAAGGAGTTAACGTAACCCTTGAGAAACACGGGATTTATCCGGCTACATATTACAGTTGGAAAAAGA